>NZ_DATLXO010000110.1:0-10178 GCF_035575815.1 Iamia sp. | reverse complement strand
GCATGGCCCACCGCGACCGGCCGCCGGCGGGCCTCATGGCCCGAAGGGTTCAAGCGGCGGGAGCGATGCGACGAATGACGGCGGCGACGACGGCCAGCGCATCGTGAGCGCCATCGGCATCGCCCTTCTCGAAGTCGTCGCCGGCGGCGGCCATGACGTTGGTGACGTGGGCGAAGCACACGACGTCGCGTCGACGCGCGGTGGCGTAGGCGTAGAGCGACCCGGCTTCCATCTCGACCGCGGCGATGGCGTCGGCGGTCTCCCGGAAGGGAGCGTCGGTGGTCCAGGTGCTGGCGGTGACGACGGGTTCGACCAGGCGGTCGAAGGCGCCCTCGAGTCGGGTGATGAGGTGGGCGGGGGCGTGGCTCCACTCGCTGGGCGGCAGGTAGTGGTGGCTGGTGCCCTCGTCGCGCCGGGCCCGGTCGATGAGCACGAAGTAGGGAGGTTCGGCGAGGGGTTCGATCTGGCCGGCGGAGGTCACGCTGATGAGGAGGCGGCACCCCGAGGCCGCGAGCTGCTCGGCGACGAGGACAGCGAAGGATCCGCCGACGGCACAGCCGACGACACCGACGGCGGTGCCGTCGAGGTCGAAGGAGTGGAGGGTGGTGTGGTAGCAGGCCCAGCCGGGGTGGAGCGCGGCTCGGCCGGTGGCGACGAGGTACCGGACGATGTCGCCGTCAGGGTCGAGCAGGCACACCGCCGGGGCCGCGATGTCGGGGCGCCCCCGTTGTCGGCGTCCTTCGCGCAGCAGGTTCTCGGGCTGGAACACCGACGGGCGGTCGTAGGCCTTGGACCGCAGGAGTGGGCTGGTCTCATCGCTCATCGGGTGGGGGCTCAGCTCTCGAGGTCCGTGTCGGTCACCGGGTCGGAGGTGTCACTTCGGGCGTGAACCTCGTCGATGGTCGCTCCTGCTCCGCGGCCCGGACCGCGACCAGCCGTCGGAGGGGGATGCCGAGGTCTCCGTGGCCCCACCGACGGGTGAGGGCCCGGGCCAGGGCGATGCGCCGCGGTGAGATGCCCGGTAGGTACAACGAGTCGACGAACCGGTCGCCGTCGGCACGGTCCCGCATCGGGTACCCGAAGCGGGCCTGATCGTCGCTCCGGACCTCGAGCCCGGCCCGGCGCGCCAGCTCGCCGAGACGAGGGCCCAGGTCTTGGTGGGGGAAGGGCATCGTGGTGCGACCGAGGGCCCCGAGCAGCAGGCCGTAGCGCACCCGATCGGCGACCGACAACGGACCGCCGGCGGGGAGCAGGACGGTCAGGCGCCCTCCGACCTGCAGCACCCGCGCCGCCTCGGCCAGGGTGGCGGCGGGGTCTCCCACCACCATGAGCGCCATGGCGCCCACGACCGCCGTAGCCGAACCCGACGCGACCGGCAACCGCTCGGCGGTGGCGGCCACCACCGGACCTCGGCCCCGACTCCGGGCCTCACCCAGCTCCGCTCGCGAGGGGTCGACGCCGACCCACCCCCCCATGTGGTCGGCCGTCGGCCCGCTACCGCAACCGACGTCGACCACGAGACCGGGACCGGGGTTGGGACCGGCCAGGGGCTGGATCAGCCAGCGGTAGGGATCGATCCCGTCGGCGTCCACGCACCGTCCGAGGAGGGCCTCTGTGATACCCGGCCGCTCGCCGTGGAAGCCCTGCAGGTAGGTCGACCAGTCGGTCGCGGTGTCGGCGGGCGCCGACGGAGGGCCCGGAGGGCTCGGCTCCCCGCCCCGGCTCACGGGCCGGGCCGGGCGGGTCGGGCCTCACGGCCACCGGACACGAAGAAGAACTGGGCCGCGGCGAGCTGCACGGCGATGGACCACGACGGGTAGACGTGGACGGTCTGGGCCAAGCGGCCGGTGAACATGGCGGTGCGCACGGCGAGCGCAGCCTCGTGGACCACGTCGCCCCCGGTCGGGCCGACGACGGTGGCGCCGAGGAGACGACCGCCGCCGGTCCACCCCAGGCCGCGCCGGGGCCCGGCGATGAGCTTCACGAACCCTTCGGTGCGCCCTGCGGTGATGGCCCGATCGAGCTCGGTGAAGGGCAGCTCGGCGACCCGCCCGCCGTGGGCGGCAGCCTCCGCCTCGGTGAGGCCGACCCGGCCCACCTCGGGGTCGGTGAAGGTGGCCCAGGGCACCCGCCCGGCGTCGAAGCGCTTGGGTCGCACGCGGGCCAGCCGGCTGGTGGCGTTGCCCACGGCCACCAGGGCCATGCGCCCGGCGGCGTGGGTGAGCGCGAGGCGCCCGGTCACATCTCCGACGGCCCAGATGCCCCTGATCGCGGTCGCCATGGTGTCATCGGTGACGACCGCCCCACGGTTGTCGACCTCCACGCCGATCTCCTCGAGGCCGAGCCCGGCGCCCGAGGGGTGGCGACCGACGGCCACCAGCAGGCGCTCAGCGTCGATCCCGTCGCCGCCCTCGAGCTCCAGGCGCACGCCGGCGGGGCCGGTTCGGGCGGCGACGGCCTTCTCGCCGGTGCGGACCTCGACCCCGTCCGACCGCAGGGCGGCGGTGACCACCGTCGAGGCGTCGGGCTCCTCGCGGGTGAGCAGGCGATCGTCGGCCTCGACCACGGTGACGGCCACGCCCAGGCGGGCGAAGGCCTGGGCCAGCTCGCAGCCGATGGGCCCGCCTCCCAGGACCACCAACGACGACGGCCGCTCCGACAGGTCGAAGACCGTCTCGCTGGTGAGGTAGGGGGTCTCGGCCAGCCCCGGGACGGGCGGGACCGACGGGGTCGCACCGGTCGCCACCACGAAGCTCTCGGCGCGGATCCGGGTGCCGTCGACATCGATCTCGCTCGGGGTGGTGAACCGGGCGTGACCGTGGGCGACGTCGATGCCCTCACCGGCCAGGACGGTGTCGTCCTCGGCGGCGGCGACCGCGGTGATGGTGTCGTGCACGCGGGTGATGGCGCTCGACCAGTCCAGTCCCTGGGCCGCGGCGCTCAAGAGGGTCTTGGAAGGGACGCACCCCGTGAACGTGCAGTCGCCGCCGAGAGGGCCAGCCTCCACGAGCAGCGTCCGTGCGCCCCCGCGCCGGGCGGCGCGAGCGGCGGCCAGGCCACCTGCGCCGCCGCCGACCACGATCAGGTCGTATCGAGATGTGGGCACGCTCCTAGAACCCGCATCGGTGCGTTGGCATTCCTCGCCGGTCCGCCGACGCCAGGTCGCCACGCCCAGCGGCACCCACGGTCGGCCCACGACAGCGTCCTCCCGCCCGACGTGCGACGGCTTCGGACCCTCGATCGCTAGTTCGAGTCGGTGGCGGCGTTGACCGTGGAGGTGGCCGCGCCCTTGGCCGTGGCGCGGGTGGTCTTGGCCGCGGACGCGGCGGTCCGCCCGGCGGTCGTGGTGGCCCGCTTGGCCGTGGTGGCGGTGCGCCCCGCGGACTTGCGAGCCGAGGTGGTCGTGGCCTTGGCTCCGGATCGACCTGCCTTCGCCGTGCGGGTCGCGCCCCGCCCGGCCGAGGTGGCGGTGCCCTTGGCCCCGGAGCTCGCGGCATCTGCGGTGGAGCGGGCGGTGTCGACGACATCCTCTCCGGTGCGACGGGCTTCGTTGATCGATTCGATCACCGTGTCGGCGGCCGACGATGCGCCCGACCGCACTCGACGGGCGGTCGTCCGGGCCACCTTCGAGCCCTGCGGCGACTGCTGCGGGCGCGGGCGGCGGAGGATCACGGCGACGAGGTCCGAAACGGCCGAGATGCTGCCCTGGGCGACGCCGCTCGCGGTGTCGCCGATGCGGTCGGCGACGCCGGCCACGGTGCCGACGAGGAGGTTGCCGGGCGGCGTGTCGGGCGACCGGGGGTGCGGCCTGGTGGGCGCGACCTTCTTGGCCTCGATCATCGCGTCGCCCAGGTCGGCGAGAGCGTTGCGCCCGACCTCCTCGCGGACCTTGGGGAAGAACTCCTGCTCCTCCTCGGTGACGTGGTGGCGCACGTTCTCGATGAGGACTGTGACCTTGGCGTCGAAGCGCTCGGCCCGAGGGTCCATGGAGTCGAGCTCGGAGAGCAGCCACTTCACGACGTGGTGCTCCTCGATGCTCTCGAGGGCGATGTCGTCGGTGTCGGCCACGGTGGCCCGGGCGACGGGGTAGAAGAGCTGTTCCTCGACCGCGGCGTGGATCGAGAGCTCCTCGATGATGCGGTCCACCAGGTCGCGCTTCTCGACGTAGGCCCGGTCACCCGCCTTCTCGAAGCGCTTGAAGAGCTGCTCCACGGTCTTGTGGTCGTCCTTGAGCATGGTGATTGCGTCCATCCTCCTTTCCTGCCCGCTCGAGAGCGGCTCAGACAGGATGTGTCCGATGACCCTTCCCGGGCCGGCGACCGGGATGCTGATGGGGGCGTGTCCGCCGCTCGGGACGGAGGCGATGAGCAGGTGAGAGCGTTCATCGAGGAGATCGACCGGCGCCACCGTCTATGTGGCCCGGATTGACCTCCGGCAGAGCACACTGGAGCACCATGACGGTCACCGACGGTCCCACCACGTCTGATGGCACCCCGATCGACAAGGAGGCCCTCCGCCGGAAGTACTCCGAGGAGCGCGACAAGCGCCTTCGTCCTGACGGCAACGACCAGTACGTGCGCCTGACGGGCCACCTGACCCACTACCTCGACGACCCCTACACCCCCGTGGTCGCGCGCGAGCCCAAGACCGATCACGTGACGGTCGCGTTCATCGGTGGAGGCTTCGCCGGGCTCGTCACCGGCTCCCGGCTCAAGGAGGCCGGCGTCGACGACGTCCGCATCATCGAGAAGGGCGGGGACTTCGGCGGCACCTGGTACTGGAACCGCTACCCCGGCGTGCAGTGCGACACGGCATCGTTCGTCTACATGCCGCTGCTCGAGGAGACGGGCTACATGCCGTCGGAGAAGTACGCGCACGGACCCGAGATCCTCGAGCACTGCCAACGCATCGGCAAGCACTTCGACCTCTACGACAACGCCCTGTTCCACACCGAGGTCGAGGACCTGGAGTGGGACGAGCCGAGGTCGCGATGGATCGTCCGCACGAACCGGGGCGACGAGTTCACCGCCCGGTTCGTCGCCATGGGCACGGGGCCGCTGCACGTGCCCAAGCTGCCCGGCATCGCGGGCATCGAGTCCTTCACGGGGCACTCGTTCCACACCAGTCGATGGGACTACGCCTACACCGGCGGTGACCCGTCGGGGGCCCCGATGGAGGCGCTCGAGGAGCGGCGCGTCGCCGTCATCGGCACCGGCGCGACCTCGGTGCAGTGCGTGCCCCACCTGGCGCGAGCGTGCCAGGAGCTGTACGTCTTCCAGCGCACGCCGTCGTCGGTCGACGTCCGCGACAACCACCCGACCGATCCCGAGTGGTTCACCGAGATGGCGACACCGGGGTGGCAGCAGCGGTGGCTCGAGAACTTCACCGCCAACCAGAGCGGCGGTGGGGCCGACGAGGACCTGGTGATGGACGGCTGGACCGATCTCGCCCGACGGATCCGCTCGAAGATCATGGAGCTGCCGCGTGACGACCTCACCATGGAGAAGATGGTGGCGGCCTTCGAGGACTCCGACTTCGAGAAGATGGAGGAGATCCGGGCCCGGATCGACTCGATCGTCACCGACCCCGAGACCGCCCAGGACCTGAAGGCCTGGTACCGCCAGCTGTGCAAGCGACCGTGCTTCCACGACGAGTACCTGCAGGCCTACAACGAACCGGGGACGTACCTCGTCGACACCGATGGCCAGGGCGTCGAACGGGTCACCGAGACCGGCGTCGTGGCCGCCGGGAGGGAGTACGAGGTCGACTGCATCATCTACGCGTCGGGCTTCGAGGTCGGCACCGAGTTCACGAGCCGGGCGGGCTACGACATGACCGGTCGCGACGGGGTGAAGCTCTCGGAGCACTGGGCCGAGGGCATGCGCACCCAGCACGGCATCGGCGTGCACGGCTTCCCGAACGCGTTCATCGTGCAGCCGACGCAGGGAGCCAACCTCATCTCCAACATCCCCCACAACCTCACCGAGTCGGGTCGGACGATCGCGACCATCATCAGGCACGCCCTCGACGAAGGCTTCGACCAGGTCGAGGTCACCAAGGAGGCCGAGGACGCCTGGGTCGACCTCCTGCTGTCGGGAGCAGAGCGGATGCTCGGCGCGCCGGACTGCACGCCCGGCTACTACAACAACGAGGGCCAGGACGCCGGACTGAGGGCACGGCTGAACGTCGGCTACCCGCAGGGTGCGACGGCCTACTTCGCCTACCTCGACGAGTGGCGCCGGTCCGGCCGGTTCGAGGGCCTCGCCTTCCGCTGAACCACCGGGTCACGGCGCTGAGCTTCGCTTCATTCGCGTCGCGGCCGTGCAATCCAGGGACCGAGTGCAAGTCCTCCATGATCGTCGCGGCGAGGGCGGCCGGCCAGGCTCACTTCGTCGCCTTCTTCACCCACAGGACCAGGATGACGCCTCCTTGCGACCGGAGATCCATGGTCCAGCGCCGACTGAGCCCGAGATGCCTTGCCCGGGCCGAAGGCGGCAGCGGACGACGGCCAGAGATCACGCCACCCGGCGGCCGAGCACCACGCCGATCCGCCAGCCCGGCGCCCGGACCTCGGACAGATGCCGCAAACAGGCCCTCGTGGGCCAGAATGAGCCCATGAGCAACCCGATGCTGAGCCCGGACAAGTTCACCCCGGCGTCGGGCCCGCCTGCGGCCTGGCCCGACGAGCAACGACCCGGGTGGGGAGCACCGGGCTCACCCGGCACCCCGGGCGGGCCCCCGGTGCCCCCCGCCCGCGACAACGTCCCGGGCTCAGCCTGGCCGCCGCCCGCCGGCCCATCCGCCGAGCCGACGCTCCGTCGGGGCGGCGTGGCCTCGGCCACCGGCGTGCTGCTCGCCATCATCTGCCTCGTCGGCGTCGTCGGCTGGAACGTGGTCACCACCACGACCACCACTGGCCTCGACGACCAGGGACAGCTGGTCGAGCAGACCTCTGTCGACATCCCGCCGTGGGTCATCGGCGCCGTCTTCGTGGGTCTGGGTCTGGCCCTCCTCTCGTTCTTCAAGCCCAAGCTGGCCCGCATCACCGCGCCCCTCTACGCCGTGGCCCAGGGCATCTTCGTCGGCGCCATCTCCAAGGCCTACGAGGTGCAGTACGAGGGCATCGTCCTGCAGGCCGTGGGCCTCACCGTCGGCGTCTTCGCCATCATGTTGGTGCTCTACGCCACCGGGCGCATCCGCGTCACCCCCCGCTTCCGCCTCGGCGTCATCGCCGCCACCGGCGGGGTGATGCTGATCTACCTGGTCTCGATCGTGGCCAACCTCTTCGGCGCCGGCGTCCCCCTCATCCACGACAACGGCATCGTCGGCATCGGCTTCAGCGTCGTGGTGGTCGTCATCGCCGCCCTCAACCTCACCCTCGACTTCGACTTCATCGACAAGGCCGAGCAGGCCGGCGCCCCCCGGCACATGGAGTGGTTCGCCGCCCTGGGCCTCGTCGTCACCCTGGTGTGGCTCTACCTCGAGCTGCTCCGCCTGCTGGCCAAGCTCCGCAGCCGCTGAGCGGGTCTCGCTCCGGGCCATCGGGTGCACGACGCGCCAAGCCCGACCGAGGCCGACGTCGAACCCTCCGTCGTGCCCTGGAGCCCCATCGCCATCCCCGACCAGCGTGGTCGCGTCGCCGTCGTCACCGGGGCCACCAGCGGACTGGGCACGGCGACGGTCCGCGAGCTGGCCCGGGCCCGCGCCCACGTGGTGCTCACCGCCCGTGACGCGAAGAAGGGCGAGGCCACGCTCGCCCGGATCCGGAACGACGTGCCCGGCGCCCAGGTCGAGGTGGGACAGCTCGACCTGACGTCGCTCGCCAGTGTCGGCCGCTTCGCCGACGAGGTCGCCGCCCGCCACGACCGCGTCGACATCCTCGTGAACAACGCCGGGGTGATGGCCACCCCGAAGGCCCGCACCGAGGACGGCTTCGAGCTGCAGATCGGCACCAACCACCTCGGGCCCCTGGCCCTCACCGCCCGGCTCCTGCCCCTCGTGGAGGCTGCGCCCGAGGGGCGCATCGTCACCGTCGCCAGCCATGCTCACCAGTTCGGCGCCATCGACCTCGACGACCTGAGCTGGGAACGCCGCCGCTACGTCCGTTGGCTGGCCTACGGGCAGAGCAAGCTGGCGAACCTCCTCTTCACCTTCGAGCTCGAGCGGCGCCTGGTGGCCGCCGGCTCGCCCGCCAAGGCCCTCGCCGCCCACCCCGGCTTCGCCCGCACGCCGCTGGGCCGGAGCTGGCGCGGGCCCCTCGCCGCCCTCCAGAGCGTGGGCATGCTGCTCTCGACGCCGTTCACCCAGCCCGCGGCCCGCGGCGCTCACCCTCAGCTGCGGGCGGCGACCGACCCCGACCTGCCCGGCGGCGCCTACCTCGGCCCCGGAGGTCCGGGCGAGGCGCGGGGCCCGGCGATGGTGGTCGGCTGCTCCCCTGCCGCCCGCGACATGGCCATGGCCGGGGCGCTGTGGGACCTCAGCGTGCGGCTCACCGGCGCCGACTTCGGCCGTCTCTGACCGTCGGCGTAGGCCGCGGGGCGCCGGCGAGCCACCGGGTCGGCGACGGGGCTAGGTTGGCCGACCATGGTGAAGAAGCTGCTCATCCTGCTCCTGCTCGCACTGGGCATCGCGGCGGTCGTGGGTGCCGTCCGACTGCGCCCGAAGAAGGCTCAGCCGACGATGCCCACCAAGACCCCCGTGCCCACCAAGCCCGGTTCACCCGACGACCCTGGCTACGTGCCACCTGCGGAGCCCGTTCCGCCCACCACGCCGGTCGAGCCCGCCGACCGCTCCACCTGAGCCGGTCTCGCTCCGGGACGGTCCACGCGCAGGCGGCCGGGCCGGCGGCACCGACGGCGGGTTTCGGACCCCTCCGGCCCCGTCGATAGCGTGCGCCCCGGCAGATCGCCGCCAGACGCAAGGAGCACTTCCCCATGGCTGATCTCGGGTACGACGGCAAGGTCGCGATCATCACCGGTGCCGGCGGCGGCCTCGGTCGCTCGCACGCCCTCGAGCTGGCCCGACGAGGTGCGCTGGTCGTCGTGAACGACCTCGGCGGCTCCGTCGGCGGCGAGGGCGGCTCCCACACCGCGGCCCAGCAGGTCGTCGACGAGGTCACCGCTGCAGGCGGGGAGGCCGTCGCCAGCTACGACTCCGTGGCCACCCCCGAGGGCGGCCGGGCCATCGTCGCGACCGCGCTCGACACCTTCGAGCGCGTCGACATCGTCATCAACAACGCCGGGATCCTCCGCGACGCGGCGTTCAAGAACATGGACGCCGAGAAGCTCGAACCGGTCATCGACGTGCACCTGAAGGGCGCCTTCTACGTCACCCAGGCCGCGTGGGGGCCCATGCGCGACCAGGGCTACGGCCGCATCGTCAACACGTCTTCGGCCGCCGGCCTCTTCGGCAACTTCGGCCAGACCAACTACGGCGCGGCCAAGGCCGGCCTGGTGGGCCTCACCCGGGTCCTCGCCGTCGAGGGCGCCAAGAGCAACATCGTGGCCAACGCCATCGCCCCGGTCGCCAAGACCCGCATGACCGAGGAGCTCCTCGGCGCCATGGCCGACAAGCTCGACCCCGCCTTCATCACCCCGGTCGTCGCCTGGCTGGCCCACGAGGACGTGCCGGTCACCGGCGAGGTCTACAGCTGCGGCGGCGGCCACGTGGCCCGCGTCTTCACCGGCGTGACCCAGGGCTGGACCGACACCGAGTCGCTCACGGTCGAGGACATCCGCGACCACTTCGACGAGATCCGCGACACCGACGGATACATGGTGCCGGCCAACCTGACCGAGGAGCTCATGGCCACCCTGAAGGCCCTCGGCGGCTGACCGGGCGGTGCCATCCGCCCGGCGCGACTGCGGTCGGGCGGGGACTGCCGTGCTCGCGACGTGAGCTGCTGGATCGTCGGGGCCGGGGGGCTCGGGCGCGAGGTCGCCGATGCCTGGACAGCGTCCGGCGCGGTGGTCGCCGGCTGCACCGTCGTCGTCGGCGTACCGGCCCGCTCGCGCCACGCCCCACACCCCGACGTCTGAGGGCCGCCCTCCGGCGGGGCGTCCGGCGCGAGGCCGGGCCCGTCGGTCAACCCTGCGCCCGCCGTCACCCCTGAGCCCGGCGGTCAGCCCTGCGCCCGCCGGGCGACCCGTAGCGCGATCCACACCATGGGCACCTGCAAC
>NZ_DATLXO010000109.1:0-4672 GCF_035575815.1 Iamia sp. | reverse complement strand
TCGGTGCTACAGGCAACCCTCACCAACCAGCCGGGGCACGCTCTGAACCCAGAGATCGAATCTCAGGCGACGAAAGTGCTCACCGGCCAGCGGGCTCGGGACCAAGTCCTAACCGACCTGGTCGACCCCCATTAGGCGGTGAGGGCAGGCGTGAGCCGGTCGACGAGCTCGGCGATGTCGCCGTTGAGGTTGTGGCGGGCCACCGCGAAGCCGCCGATGACCTCGGCGCCGCGGTCCTCGACCTCGGCGACCAGCTTGTCGAGGGTCTGGCCCGGGTCGACCGCGTAGGTGCAGAAGACGACGGCCCTCTTCCCCGCCAGTGAAGGCAGCGCCCGCAGCCGCTTGCGACCGGCCGGCTTCTGGCCGAGCACCACGAGCCCGTCGGTCCACGTGCCGACGACCACCAGGTCGACCTCGGCGACGGCCGCCTCGTCGACGTCGCCGATCGCGACCGGGGTGGCCTCGATGCGCAGCGCCCGCAGCTCACTGGCCAGGCGGTGGGCGGCCGTGCGGGTGGTGCCGGTCAGGCTGTTGTAGATGATGACGGCCCGCATCCCGACTCCTCGTATCGACCCTCCCCAACCGCTCCTGTCTAGCAGCGGCGCCCGAGAGGCGCCCACACCCGGAGCGCTGGATCACCGGCCCGATCGGTCCCATTCGGGCTGAGCGTCCCCGGCGGTTGACCGCACCGGTGAAAGGGACGGCGAGTGCCGACGTTCATCGACCGCCCCCCCGTACTGGGGCACGGATCGTCTGCCCCCACGTCGTCGTCGTGCCCCAGTTCGCAGAGTTGTGCGTTCTCGGGCACGGATCGGCTGCGCCCACGGTCATCTCGTGCCCCAGTTCGCCGGCAGACGCCCGCCCTCGCTCCGGCCTCGTTCCCGCCCCCTCCGCCCCCGACGCAAGGTTCCGCCGTGACCCCTCCCGGTGTCGCCCGTGCCAACCCCGACGAGCTCGACGCCTACGTCCGCGCCACCACCTCCGCCGACCAGGACCTCAACGACGCGCTCGTCGGGCTGGCGGCTCTGGTCGAGACGTGGAACGGCCGCCCGTCAGACTTCGGCCGCCGCATCGACGGCGCCAAGCTCGCCGCAGTCGGCGCCGCGGTCGACGAGCTCTCCTACCTCGATCTGTGGGTCGGCGAGGTGGCCGCCGCGTTCCGCACGGTCGACCGGTTCTGCCCCTCGACGGGGTGCGGCCCGATCCTGCTCGCCGGTGACGCCCAGATCGACGCCGCCGGTCCGCCGAGTCTGGACGCGGCCGTCGCCTCGGGGCGCTACGACCAGCTCTTCGAGGTGGTGCGCGACGGGTCGAACGGCCGCACGCCTGTTGTGCTACCTCGACGCCCAGCAAGAGGCGGGCGAGCCGCCGTCGCGCGCCGAGGTCGCCCGCATCGTCGAGGAGCTCCACCCCACCCCGGTCGCGCCCATCGGCACCACCACCCCGGCTCCCGTGCCGGCCCCGGTCCCCGAACCGCGGGTGCCCGCCCCCGCCGTGCCGATGCCGATGCCGACGCCCGGCCCGACGCCGTCGCCCCCGACCGGCACCACCATCCCGGTCGGATGACGGCAACGAGGGCCCTCGGCCTCGTCCAGCAGGGGACAGGTGGGTCGCACCGGGAGCAAGGGGGCGGCGCTCGCCCGCCGGCAGGGGACGTCGGCCTGCTCAGCGGGGGACGGGCACCCCGCTCGGGGCGTCAGCCGCATCGGCGGCGTCGCGGTTGGCCCGGTGCTGGGCCGCAGCCGCGTCGTCCCAAGCGGCGCGCAGCCGGGCGATCTCCGCCTCGAGCTCCGCGCCCGAGAGCACCCCCTCCTGTGTCCCGCGGTGGTCGTCGAAGGCCTGACGGTGTCCCCCGGCCCAGTCGACGAGGTGGATCGTGGCCGCCGTGCGCGCCGCGAGGTCCTCCTCGACGGTGCGTCGCAACCCGTCGAGGCGTCGGCCCATCACGTCTGCGCCACCGAAGTCGAAGCGCACCGGCCCGGCGCCCTCGTCCACCGCCGGTCGCGGCGCGCACCCGTCTCGCCATCCCATCGCGCTGATCCTCTCCTCGGCGGTTCGGTGTGAGCGGTTCGTACCCCGGCACCGCCCGGGTCACGCTCGGACGGCGCGCGCTGGCGCGACCTGGTCGATCATCGACCCGATCGCGCCAGACCTCGCGGCCTTCGCCCGAGCTTCCTCAGGCGAGGATGCGCTGCATGACGACCACGTCGAGCCATCGGGAGAACTTGCGGCCCACCTCCCGCTCGATGCCGACCGTCTCGAACCCGCAGGCCCGGTGCAGCGCGACCGACGCCTCGTTGGGGCCCGAGATCCTCGCCACGACGGCGTGGAAGCCATGCTGGGTTGCGGTCTGAAGCAGGCCGTCGAGCACGGCGCGGCCCACACCGCGGCCCTGGTGCGCAGGGTCGACGTAGACGGAGTCCTCCACCGTGGTCCGGTAGGCGGGACGGTCGCGGTACGGCGACAGCGATCCGAAGCCCAGCACGACGGGGTCCTCGATCGCCACCACCACGGCGTGGGCGCCCGAACGGTCGGTCAGCCAGCGGCGCTGGTCGGTGATCGACCGGGGACGGAGGTCGAAGGTGGCGGTGCCCTCGAGCACCTCACGGTTGTAGATCGCCCGTATGCCCTCGGCATCGTCGAGCCCGGCGAGTCGCACGTCCATCGGTGTCCGAGCGTAGGTGGCGGCCCACACGGATCGGCCCACGAGTGCCCGACCCAGTGGGTCGTCCTGTCGCGGTGGGGCGCCACGGTCGGCGTGCGAGCGGGACAGAACGGTGGGGCGGGCCCGGCAGGACCGACGGTCAGGCCACGCCGTTGGCGTGCGCCGGCTCGGCGTCAGGTGCCGGCTCGAGCACGGCGAGGGTTCCGGTGAGCGCCTCGAGGCGGGCCCAGGACGCGACCTCCTCGTCCGCGGTGAGCAGGATGACCTGGGGCGAGCCCGCGGAGCGGACCAGCAGCTCGAGGAGGGGGACCTTCAGGCCCGGATCGAGGCTCCGGAACGGCTCGTCGACCACCAGGGGGAAGGTCTCGCCCAGGTCGCCCAGGGTCCGGGCCCGGGCCAGACGGCCCATGAGGGCGTGGGCCAGCTCCGAGGCGAGGTCCCCGTTGCCCGGGGCGCTCGAGGACATGACGCCCAGGTTCCGCACGTCGGCCTGGAGCCGGGCGGCCACGGAGATCTCGGCGTGGTGCTCGAGGGCCCAGTCGACGCTGGTGTCCCCGGCGACGTCGAACCAGTGGCCGGCGGCGGTGCGGTGCTCGGACGCGGCGACCAGCAGCCGCCGTCGGGCCTGGTCCCCTGACATCAGGCCGTCGATGCGCCGCACGTGGAAGCCCAGGTAGGACTCGGCCCCGGCGGCGTCGAGGGCCGCCTGCTCAGACCGCTCGGCCCGCTCGACCCGAGCCCGAAACCCGAAGGCGGCGGCCAGCGAGAGAACGGTGACGGCCAGCAGTGGGAGGGCGAGCATCGGGTTGAGCACCGTCGCCGGCACGCAGCCGAGCAGGCCGAGGACGGCCACGCTCCGGGCCAGGCGACGCGTGCGGTTCAGCTTCACCAGGGCGGTCTCGAGCTGGCCGTGCCGGCGCTCGATGCGGTCGATGATCTCCGCGTCCTCAGGCGCGGTCCCGACCGCGACCGACTCGGCCTGCAGGGCCTCGTCGGTCACCCGCACCCGCGCCGCCGCCGCCCACAGGGTGGTCTGGTCGACGTCTGCGAGGCGCTGGACGACGACATCCGCGTGGGCCTGGGTCGAGAGGTCGGCCGGGGTGACCTTCAGAGCCCGACGGGCGGTGGCCAGGTCGAGGCCGTGACGGGCGTAGAGGTCGACGCCGCCGTCGGCATCCGACGGCGTGATGTCGGTCGAGCGTTCCACGTCCACCAGGCGGGAGGGGCCGTGGGTGGGTCGGAAGAGCGCCACCGGCCTCGATCACCATCCTGCGGAGTCGCACCCCGGGCCTGTCGGCAATCCCAACGGGGACTTGAGCCGGCCGACCCATGTCCTCGCTGCGGTCGGGCCGACACCGGAGCCGTCCCGCCGCGGACCGAAGGCCTCCCCCGGCACCCTCCTGTCCGCGCCGGGATCGGGCTTGAGGCCGGCGGGGCGGGCGCGCCTAGGATGACCCCTCGGCTTCCCTGCTCGCCCGGGCGGGGTGCGCCTCGCCTCCTTAGCTCAGTCGGCAGAGCGTTTCCATGGTAAGGAAAAGGTCGTGGGTTCGATTCCCACAGGAGGCTCGCCCACCGCCAGGCCGGCCCGCTGGGGAGGTCCGGCGGATCCCTGACCACGGCGACGTAGCTCAGTTGGTAAGAGCACTCGGCTCATAATCGAGGGGTCGTCGGTTCGAACCCGACCGTCGCTACCACCACAATCGATCACTCACCAATCAGCTGCCGGGCGCCGCCCGGCACCTGACCGCGCCGAGGAGGCACCCATGGCCAAGCAGAAGTTCGAGCGGAACAAGCCGCATCTGAACATCGGGACGATGGGTCACATCGATCACGGCAAGACGACGTTGACCGCCGCGATCACCAAGACGTTGCATGAGGCGGATTCGACGACGGCGTTCACGCCGTTCGACATGATCGACAAGGCTCCGGAGGAGCGTCAGCGGGGGATCACGATCAACATCTCTCATGTGGAGTATGAGACGGCGAATCGTCATTACGCTCATGTGG
>NZ_DATLXO010000108.1:0-18963 GCF_035575815.1 Iamia sp. | reverse complement strand
ACTGAGAGCCCCCTGCGCCAGCTGGGGTGGTACGCCCTGCTCATCGGCCTGGCCCTGGTCGTGATCCTGCCCGTGTACTTCGCACTGGTGCGGGCCATCTCGGACCCCACCAGCATCCTCGGCGGGGGCGAGGCCCTCCTCCTCCCCCGGGACGTGCAGAGCGACGTGTTCTCGCGCGCGTGGCGCAACGCCAACCTGGGCGGCGCCATGGGCCGCAGCCTCGTCGTCACCGTCGCCATCACCGCTGCCCAGGTGGCGACGTCGGTGCTGGCCGCCTACGCCTTCGCCTACCTCTGGTTCCCGTTCAAGCGGGTGGTCTTCGCCCTGTTCATGGCCACTCTCCTGCTGCCCCTCGAGGTGACGGTGCTGCCGAACCTGGCCACCATCAGCAACCTGGGTTGGCGAGACAGCTACCAGGGCCTGATCGTGCCCTTCTTGGCCACCGCCTTGGGCACGTTCCTGATCCGCCAGGCGTTCTTGGGGGTGCCGTCGGAGCTGCGTGACGCAGCCCGCCTCGAGGGCTGGGGCCACTGGCGGCTGCTGACCAACCTGGTCCTGCCGGTGTCGCGCCCGATCATCGCTGCCTTCACCTTGATCTCGTTCCTCGGCGCCTTCAACCAGTACCTGTGGCCCCGCATCATCACCACCCGGCCCGACGAGTGGGGGACGGCTCCGATCGCGGTGCAGAGCCTCAGCTCCAACCCTGAAAACGCCAACCTGATCGTCGCCGGCAGCCTGCTCGTCGCCCTCCCCATGGTGGTCCTCTTGATCTTCTTCCAACGCCACATCGTGAAGGGCCTGACCGCAGGGGCGGTGAAGGGATGATCCGCCGGCCCGCCCGCCGAGGGATGGTCCTGGCGGTGGCCCTGGCGACCCTCGTGGCCCCCGCCTGCGTCCGCTCCGAGCGCTCCCTCGGGGTCCAGACCCAGTCGGGCCCCCAGGAGGAGGGCGAGGACTGCCTCGCCCCCCTCGACGACGCCGACGGCGTGGTCGAGCTCGACCTGTGGCACGCCCTCAACGCCAAGGCCAAGACCACCCTCGAGGAGCTGGGCGCGGCGTTCAACGAGGAGCAGGATCAGGTGCGGGTCAGCATCCGCTCGCAGGGCACCACCTACGGCGAGGTCCTACGGGCCTACATCCAGGGCATCTCCGGCGGCGACCTGCCCGGCATGCTCCATGCCGATGCCAAGGACCTCCAGGTGCTCATCGACACCGACACCCTGGCGCCGGCCCAGGAGTGCTTCGACGCCGAGGGCGCCGAGCCCGATGTCATCCCGTCGGTGCGCAGCGCCTTCACCGTCGACGGCACCTACTGGCCGGCGCTGCCCACGGTGTCGACCCCCGTCCTCTACTACAACCAATCGCACTTCACTGCGGCGGGGCTCGACCCCGCCGAGCCTCCCGGCACGCTCGAGGAGGTCGAGGCCACCGCCGAGGAGCTCAAGGCCTCTGGCATCGACCGGCCGCTGGCCCTCCTCCTGGCCAACGGCTTCGTCGAGAGCTGGGTCGTCGGCGCCGGTGAGGAGATCGTGAACAACGAGAACGGGCGGGCGGGGCTGGCCACCGAGTCGAACTTCGACAACGAGGCGACCCGCGAGGCGCTCGCCTGGGTCAAGCGCATGGTCGACCGCGGCCTGGCCCAGCCCTTCTCCACCGGTGGCATCGACCAGTACCTGGCCCTGGCCACCAACGCATCGTCCATGGTGATCGAGACATCGACCGCGTCGACCACCATCGCCGCCTTCCTGAGCGGCGAGGACGTCGACACCGGAGGCGAGGCCCCCGACCCCGACGCCGACCTCACGACCCTGACGCCGGCGGCGGGCCCCTTCCCCGGGCTGCGCGAACCGGGGCAGGTGCAGATCGGCGGGGGCGCCTTCTACATCCCTGCCACCAACGAGCCCGAGGTGCAGGCTGCGGCCTGGGCGTTCTCTCGGTTCATGGCCTCCGAGGAAGGCCAGGTGACGTGGCACACCGAGGGGTCCTACCTCCCGGTCGGGGTGGGGGCGGCTGAGTCACCCGCCATCCAGGAGTTCTGGGCGTCGGGACTGGCCGGCACCATGCTGGAGGTCGCCTCGACCCAGCTCTTCGAGGTCGATCCCGAGCGCCCCGGGCCCATCGTCGGGCCCAAGACCGACTACGCAGCGGCCATCGAGGCCGCCATGGGGCGGGTCGCGTTCCAGGGGGCATCGGTCGACGACGCCGTGCGGGAGGGCCAGCGCGACATCGACACCGCCCTGCGGCGCTACGCCGAGGACAACGGGTAACGTGCGATGCGATCGGGCCAGGGCGACGCGTCGCCTCCCATCCGCGCCTCCGGCTCGGTGAGCGTGCCAGACTGATCGATCCGGTGGGTTGGAACCTGAGCAGGCTGGCGTCTACGATCGTCCGTCGGCCCACGGAGCCCTGTCGCGTGAGTCGCAGGGCCCGGGACCGACACCCGATCCGGCCAGGAGTGGAACGCTGCCCAAGCCCAAGCAAGACGCGATCGTCCTCGAGGGGACTGTCCTCGAGTCACTCCCGAACGCGATGTTCAAGGTGGAGTTCGAGAACGGCCACAACGTGCTGGCGCACATCTCCGGGAAGATGCGCATGCACTACATCCGGATCCTCCCCGGTGACCGCGTCCAGGTCGAGCTCACGCCCTATGACCTCTCCCGTGGCCGCATCACCTACCGCTTCAAGTAGCTCCCCGTTCCCTTCGCCCCGTCCCGCCTCACCGCGCCAGCCAGAAAGCGCCTCATGAAGGTTCGCCCCAGCGTCAAGCCGATCTGCGAGAAGTGCAAGATCATCCGCCGTCACGGGCGAGTGCAGGTCATCTGCACCAACCCCCGCCACAAGCAACGGCAGGGCTGATCGTGTCCACCTCAACGTCCACGTCCACCCCTCTCGGAGAAGCCTGAGCATGGCCCGCATCGCCGGCGTCGACATCCCCCGCGAGAAGCGCCTCGTCATCTCGCTCACCTACGTCTTCGGCGTCGGTGGATCCACCTCGGACCAGATCTGTGAGGCCACCGGCGTCGACCGCGACACCCGGGTCCGTGACCTCACCGACACCGAGGTCAACAAGATCCGGGCCTGGATCGACCAGAACATGAAGGTGGAGGGCGATCTCAAGCGCGAGGTCCAGCAGGACATCAAGCGCAAGATGGAGATCGGCTGCTACCAGGGCCTCCGCCACCGCAAGGGCCTCCCGGTCCACGGTCAGCGGACGCAGACCAACGCTCGTACTCGCAAGGGCCCGAAGAAGACCGTGGCCGGCAAGAAGAAGGTGCGCAAGTAGATGGCCAAGCCGACCCCGGGCGGACGACGCCCGCGCAAGCGCGAACGCAAGAACATCACCCACGCGGTGGCGCACATCAAGTGCACGTTCAACAACACGATCGTCTCCTTCGCCGACCAGGAGGGCAACATCATTGCGTGGGCGTCCTCCGGCAACGTCGGCTTCAAGGGCTCCCGCAAGTCCACCCCGTACGCGGCCCAGATGGCCGCCGAGCAGGCGGGCCGGCGGGCCATGGAGCACGGGGTGCGCAAGGTCGACGTGCAGACCAAGGGTCCCGGCTCCGGCCGTGAGACCGCGATCCGCTCGATCCAGAACATCGGCATCGAGGTCACCGGCGTCAAGGACGTCACCCCTGTCCCCCACAACGGCTGCCGCCCCCCCAAGCGGCGCCGAGTCTGATCCCGGAGGAGACAGAGAGATGGCTCGTTACACCGGACCCAAGGTCAAGATCTCCCGCCGCCTCGGCGTGAACGTCTTCGAGAACGACAAGGGCCAGCGCCTGCTCGACCGCAAGCCCTACCCGCCCGGCGAGCACGGGCGCGCCCGGCGCCGCCAGCCGTCGGAGTACCTGATCCAGCTGCAGGAGAAGCAGAAGGCCAAGTACATCTACGGCCTGCTCGAGCGGCAGTTCTCCAACCTCTACAAGGAGGCGACGCGCCAGCAGGGCGTCACCGGCGAGAACCTGCTGCGCATGCTCGAGCAGCGCCTCGACAACGTGGCCTTCCGCGCCGGCTGGGCCTCCACCCGGCCTCAGGCTCGGCAGTTCGTCAGCCACGGGATGGTGAAGGTCAACGGCCAGCGGGTCGACATCCCCAGCTACCGCGTCCGCAAGGGCGATGTCGTCACCCTGTCGGAGAAAGCCCGGGTCATGATCGCCATACGCCACAACCTCGACACCATCGACCGGCGCAAGCCGGACTGGCTCGAGACCGGCGACGACGGCTTCAAGGCGACCATCCGCGAGCTCCCGGCCCGCTCCCAGATCGACGTCCCGGTGCGCGAGCAGCTCATCGTCGAGCTGTACTCCAAGTAATCCCCCGCACCCCTTTACCGAACACCCTGAGGAAGGCACCAGATGCTGGTCATTCAGCGCCCGACCGTCGAAGCGCTCGACGAGGAGAAGGACAACCGCCAGCGGTTCTCCATCAGCCCCCTCGAGCCCGGCTTCGGTCACACGCTCGGGAACTCGTTGCGCCGCACGCTGCTGTCGTCGATCCCCGGCGCGGCAGTCACCGAGGTCCGCTTCGACGACGCCATCCAGGAGTTCGACACCATCCCCGGTGTCACCGAGGACATCACCGACATCATCCTCAACATGAAGGACCTCGTCCTCACCTCGGAGTCCGACACGCCGGTCACCGTGCGCCTCGACGTGCGGGGCCCGGCCGAGGTCACCGCGGCTGATCTCCAGCTCACCGCCGATGTCGAGGTGCTCAACCCCGCCCTGCACCTCGCCTCGCTGAACGCCAAGGGCCGCCTCTCGATCGACGTCACCGTCGACAAGGGCCGAGGCTACGTCTCGGCCGACCGCAACAAGCAGGGCGCCACGATCGGCATCATCCCGGTCGATTCGATCTTCTCGCCGGTCCGCCGGGTTGCGTTCGACATCCAGCCCACCCGGGTCGAGATGGACACCGACTACGACCAGCTGATACTCGACATCGAGACCGATGGCTCCATCGCCCCGCGTGACGCACTGGCCTCCGCCGGCGCCACCCTGAAGTCGCTCGTCGAGCTCATCGAGGGCATGAGCGACGATCCCCAGGGCCTCATGCTCACCGAGGCCGACGGCGCCGCCACCGGTTCGCCCGACCTCGAGCTCCCCATCGAGGACCTCGACCTCTCCGAGCGCCCCCGCAACTGCCTCAAGCGGGCCCAGGTCAACACCGTCGGCGAGCTGCTGCTCAAGACCGAGGACGACCTGCTGGCCATCACCAACTTCGGCCAGAAGTCCCTCGACGAGGTGCTGGTCAAGCTGGACGAGCGGGGCCTCTCGCTGAAGGGCCGGGACTGACGTGCCCGCCACCCCGAAGAGGGGCCGTCGCTTCGGCGGCAGCTCCTCGCACCAGAAGGCGATGATGGCCAACCTGGTCGCCTCGCTCGTCGCTGCCGAGGGCATCACCACCACCGAGGCCAAGGCCAAGGCGCTGCGCCCGATCGCCGAGAAGCTGATCACCAAGGCGCGTAGGGGCGGCCTCCACAACCACCGTCAGGTGACCTCCGCCCTCGCCGGCGACAAGGAGGCGGCGGCCAAGCTGATGGACGAGATCGGCCCCCGCTACGCCGATCGCAACGGTGGCTACACCCGGATCCTCAAGGTCGGGCCCCGTCAGGGCGACAACGCCCCGATGGCGCGCATCGAGCTGGTCTGAGCCGAGTCGGCCACCCGCCGCCGACATCGATCGCCCAGGGCGAGTGGTCATGGGACACCGAGGATCTCATCGCCGAGGCCGAGGCCCCGCCGAGGGAGCCATCTGAGACGGAAGAGCCGGAGGAGCCGGTCGCGGAAGAGCCAGCCGAGCCGGCGGGATCGGCCAAGGCGGCGGTGGCCTCGGACGACGACGACAGACCTGCGGAAGCCGAGGCGACGCGCCCGGAGGCGACCGACGCCGCCGAGACCGCGCCCTGGCGGGCGACGCGAGGGAGACGACGCCGCCGACGATCGAGGTGACCGAGACCGTCGCGGGCACCGAGGGCTCATCCCCCGCCGTGCAGGCGGGTGACGACGCCGCGGTCGAGGCACCGCCCGCGCCGGTCGGCCTCGGGCGCTGGGAGGCGGCGCCACCGTTGGTGCTCACGCCCGTCCCACCGGGCGAGCTGGAGGACGACGCCTGGGCCGTCGTGGCCGCCATGGCCGGCCCCCTCGTCGTTGCCGAGGTCGACGATCGACTGGGCTGGCCGCCCGACCGCCTGGCCGCCGCCCTCGATGCGCTGCTGGCGCGGAGGGTGCTGACCCGACCCGCCCTCCCAGGACCCGCCCTCCCAGGTCCGCCCGGTCCGGCGGGGGAGTCGCTGATCGCCGCGGCGCGCCGCGCCGATGGCCGACCGCCGCTGCGCCCGGTCGGAGCTCACGGCGTCGAGCCCCGCTGATCCACCCGGTGGGTAGCGTCAGGCGCCGTGACCCTCTTCGACCCGGCGGAGGCCGAGACGCCCACCGGGCCGACTCGCCGGCTCCGACTGACCGTCGCCTACGACGGCACCGCTTTCCACGGCTTCGCCCCCAACGCCGGGGTGCGCACCGTCGCCGGTGTTCTCGTCGCCGCGCTGACCCGCTTTCTCGGGCACCCCGTCGCTCTCACCTGCGCCGGTCGCACCGACCGGGGCGTCCACGCCCTCGGCCAGGTCGTCACCCTCGACGCCCGCCCCGACCGGGTGGCGACCGTCGTCGACCGGGCTGCGCTGACCCGGGCGGTCAACAAGATGTGCGGTCCCGAGGTGGCGGTGCGCGACCCGGCCCTCGTCGCCGACGACTTCGACGCCCGCTTCTCGGCCCGGGCCCGGCGCTACCGCTACCTCGTCTGGAACCACCCCGAGCCTGACCCCTTCACCGCCCGCCTGGCCTGGCACGTCGAACGGCCGCTGGCCCTGCCCGTCCTGCGCCTGGCCTGCGATCCGTTCATCGGCGCGCACGACTTCTCGACGTTCTGCCGCCGGCCCAAGGGCCGTGACGTCGAGCCGAGCCTCGTGCGCCGGGTCACCGAGGCGAGGTGGCACGACGACGGCGGGGGACACCTCCGCTTCGAGATCGAGGCGACAGCCTTCTGCCACCAGATGGTGCGCAGCATCGTGGGGACGATGGTCGCGGTGGGCACGGGACGGATGACCGCCGGCGACGTGCGCCCCGCGCTGGCGGCCCGCGATCGGTCTCGCGCCGGCGACCTCGCCCCGCCCCACGGCCTCACGCTCCAGACGGTGCGCTACGACGGATGGGACTCGGTGCCCGATGGCTGACCGGCTGCCCGTCGGGGCGGTGGCGATCCGCCGACGACGGGCTCCCGGTCCACCCACCTGACTGATCTCCCGAAGGTTGCGGCGCTCGAGGCGACCGATCGCCGATCCGCGGCGGGCACAATGCCGCCAACGCGTCGTTCGGTAGGGCGTCGTCCTAGCCCGTCCTAGCCCGCCCACACGCCGGCGGGCTGCCGCCTCCACACCCCCGTTGCCCGCTCGCCGTCGACCGCTGTGTCCGTGAGATCCCGTCGCTCGTGGAGATGACCCACGCCACCGTGCCGGGCTGGCGGCC
The DNA here is from genome assembly GCF_035575815.1 of Iamia sp. NCBI lineage: Bacteria > Bacillati > Actinomycetota > Acidimicrobiia > Acidimicrobiales > Iamiaceae > Iamia > Iamia sp. Next base: position 11,437 of record NZ_DATLXO010000108.1, on the reverse strand, counting down.
ACGGTCGACCGTCGCCGCTCCCTGCTCGTCGATCACGACGAGGCCGCAACCGAAGCGGAGCGAAGCCGCCAGCCGGTCACCGGCCGGCCGGCACGAGGATGACGCGGAACACCGCCGCTAGTCGAGCGCCGAAGTGGGTGTGGTCCCAGCCGCAGTCGCTGATCATGCGCTCGAGCAGATCCCATGACATCAGGCCCCAGAGCAGGTCGGCTGCCTCGGTGACGGTCCAGCCCGCCGCCAGGGATCCCTCGTGTTGCAGCCACTCGGCCAGTCTCGTGCAGCCCTTGTGCCAGTTCCGCATGGTGGTGTCCCACAGGCGGGCGGCGTCGGCGTCGGTGGCCCGGGACCGTTCGACGGCCCGGGACACGGCGAGGATCCGTGGGTGGGCACGGGCGATGTGGCGGGCCCATTCGTCGAGCGCGTCGACGGCGGTGCCGCAGGCCCACACGCGAGCCAGCGACTCGGCGAGGTCCTCGGTCTCGCCGAGATGCCGGTAGAGGGCGGCGAGCAGCTCGGCACGCGACGAGAAGTGCAGGTAGCCGGCCCGTCGCGACACGCCGGCCGCCTCGGCGGCCGAGGCCATGGTCAGGGCGTCGAAGCCATCGCGCTCGAGCTGCTGGCGGGCCGCATCGAGCAGCGCCCGGCGGGTACGCCGGCTGCGGGCGTTGAGCGGGACGCCGATCGATGTCACAGGGCCGACCTCATGAAACTTCACTGTAGATGTACTTCAGGGTTGTGAAACTACACGCGGTGTGCATATCATTGGAAATGCACACGACGTGAAGTTTTAGGCTTCACCGGACAGAGGAGAGTCCCATGGACACCGCAACCACCGATCGAGCCACCCCCGCCGCACGGGCCCGACGACGACATCGGGCCGGTGTCGCCGCCGCCGCCACCGGCTCCGCCGTGGCGCTCGGGCTGGTGGCCCGGGCCCTCGCCGTGGAGCTCGTCGTCGACATGGACAACGGCCAACCGCCGATGGAGATCGGGGTGGCGCTGATCGGCGGGTTCTCCCTCGCCGCCTCGCTGGCCGGGTGGGCCACGCTCGCCGCACTGGAGCGGTGGACGCCTCGGGCGTCGTCGTCGTGGACGGTGTTGGCGACCGCCGTCTTCGTGCTCTCGTTGATCCCGATCCCCCTCGCCGACGCGGCCGGTGACGTCAAGGTCCTGCTCACGGCCATCCACGTGGCGGTGGCGGTCGTGCTCATCGTCGGCTTGCGTCGCTCCGCTCACTCCAGGGTCGATCAGCCACGTCACCACCGACCAGCGGTGGCATCATCATGAGCGTGTTCAGCATCGGCGAACTCGCCTACTTCGCCGAGCCGAACCACCTGGGGCGACTGGCCACCGTCGACGACACCGGCCAGCCCCGGATCGTGCCCCTCGGCTGGCGGTACAACCCCGACCTCGACACCATCGACATCGGCGGGCGGGATCCCGCCGAGTTCGTCGCCACCCACAAGTTCCGCGACGTGCAGCGTCAGCCCAAGGTGGCGTTCGTGGTCGACGACGTGCTCCCGCCGTGGCAGCCACGCTGCGTCATCGTGCACGGCACCGCCGACGCCATCCACACGCACGCCACCGCAGCAGGCGACGACGCAACGGCGCTGATCCGCATCACCCCCACCAACGTCATCAGCTGGGGGCTGCCCGTCGAGTGAGCGGCGATCAGTCGCGACGGTTCTGCGGCCACCAGCTCATTGACCCAGTGACGACGACGATGACGAGTCGCGTCGCAATCCCGAAAGGGATAGAACCACCCGTGCGAAGCACCTTCCTCCACATCAACGTGTCACTCGATGGCCTCATCGAAGATGCGAACCACGACATCGACTGGCACTTCATCGATGACGAGTTCGAGGAGTACATCAACGAGATCCTGCGGTCAGTCGACGGCATGGTGTTCGGTGGCGTCGCCCACCAGGCGCTGGCCCATTACTGGCCGACTGCAGCGTCACAGCCCGACGACGGACGTCACCGGGGGGCGGCGCAGCTGGTGAACGACCTCCCCAAGTACGTCGTGTCCGATCAGGACTACCGCCGGTCGGGTTCGAACTGCTCGAGCTCAGGCGCTTCCGGTCGGCTGTGCCGTGGTGGAGTCATACCGACCCGTGCGTGACCCGTCCGGCGCTGACGAAGACTCACTGCCCTGGGGCAGCCCGAACAGGGGAACCACGAGGGGCTCCGGGTCCACCCTGTGACCGTACGTAGCGGACCCGTCGGCACGACACCCCGAACCGTCGGGCCGGCCGCGCCGCGCACCGGTCGAACCGGTCCCGTTCGGCGTCGACCGCGGCCGGGCTGCGGCGGGCGCGTCGGACGCCGCAGCCGACGGGCCTCGCCGGGTTGATGCACCTGGGTCCGGCTCCGTACAGTTGCCCCGGCCCATCGGGCCCTTCGCGACGTGCGTCGCCGGGGCCCGGCCCCGTGTACGAGATCCCCGGCCCGGCCGGATCCGGAAGGACAGCTGTGCCCACCAGCATCGTGGGGACGATGGTCGCGGTGGGCGCCGGGCGGATGACCGCCGGCGACGTGCGCCCGGCGCTGGCGGCCCGCGATCGGTCTCGGGCCGGCGACCTGGCGCCGCCCCACGGCCTCACCCTCCAGACGGTGCGCTACGACGGCTGGGACTCGGTGCCCGATGGCTGACCGGCCGCCCGTCGGGGCGGTGGCGATCCGCCTGGTCGACATGGCCGACGCCGACGAGGGAGCGGCCCTCGTCGCCCTCCGTCGCGCCTGGGTCGAGGAGCGCCGGGGCGGACCGGTCGACGACCCTGGCTTCGAGGCCACCCTCCGGGCCTGGCTGCGGGCCGAGGCCGGCCAACGGCTCATGTGGGTGGCCGAGCGAACGGCCCCGGCGAACTGGTATGGCGATCGGGTGCGCCGGCCACCAGATCGTCTACCAGTTCGGAGGGGGGGACCGGGCGGCAAGGGGGTGCTCCCGACGCCGGACGGCCCCACGGCCATCGGGATGCTGGACATGCTCGACTTCCGTCGCATGCCGGGCCCGGGTCGGCCGCCGGGTGGCTGGGGCTACATCGGCCAGGCGTTCGTCCTCGCGCCGCACCGCGATCTGGGCATCGGCCGGATGCTGCTGGACGAGGCGCTGGCCGAGTCCCGCCGCCGGGGCTACGACCGGGTGGTCCTCAGCCCCACCGCCCGCTCGGTACCGTTCTACCGCCGGGCCGGGTTCCGTTCCGCCGACACGCTCCTGGTGCACCCTCTCGACTGACGACGGTGTCGGCCGGAGTGGTGCGAGGGGGCCGGACGTCGGAGCGCCGGGTTGAAGCGCGGCGGACCGGACCCGTACAGTTGCCCCTCGGCCCATCGGGCCCTTTGCGACGCGAGTCGCCGATGAGCCTGACCCCGCTTCGTGAACGTCCCGGCTCCTGCCGGATCCGGAAGGACAGCTGTGCCCACCTACTCGCCGAAAGCCAGTGAGATCCAGCGTCGCTGGTACGTCGTCGACGCCGAGGGCCTCGTGCTCGGCCGCCTCGCCACCGAGGTCGCCCGGGTGCTGCGGGGCAAGCACAAGCCGATCTTCACCCCGCACCTCGACACCGGCGACCACGTCATCATCATCAACGCCGAGAAGGTCGTGCTCACCGCGGGCAAGGCCGAGAAGAAGCGGGTCTACAACCACTCCGGCTACCCGGGCGGCCTCTCCGAGCAGACCTACGCCGACGCCCTGGCCCGCAAGCCGGCCGACGCGGTCCGTCGCACCATTCGCGGCATGTTGCCGAAGAACCGCCTCGGCGCCCAGCAGCTCACCAAGCTCAAGGTGTACGCCGGCCCCGTCCACCCGCACGCAGCGCAGCTGCCCGAGCCACTCGAGATCGTCGGCGCCCGTCGCCGCACCGCGTAGGAGACATCGTCGTGTCGAAGCCCATGGTCCAGTCCACCGGTCGCCGCAAGAGCGCCATCGCCCGCGTCCGCTTCCGCGACGCGGCCGCCGAGGGCGAGGGCAAGATCACCATCAACGGCCGTACCGTCGAGGACTACTTCCCCAACGCCCTGCACCGGATGATCCTCACCGACCCTCTGCGCACGGTCGAGGTCGAGGGCCGCTACGACATCGACGCCACCATGGACGGCGGTGGCCCCTCGGGCCAGGCGGGCGCCATGCGCCTCGGTGTCGCACGAGCCCTCATCGCCCTCGACACCGAAGCCCGCCCAGCGCTCAAGAAGGCCGGCTTCCTCACCCGCGACGCGCGGGAGAAGGAATCCAAGAAGTACGGCCTCAAGAAGGCCCGCAAGGCTCCGCAGTACTCGAAGCGCTGATCGCGGGCCTTCGAGTCTCGGTGCTCTCCTCGGCTGGCGCCTCGGAGGGAGGACCCGTCCTTCCCGCTCTCATCGCCTCCAACGCCTGCGACGGGCCGCTCGGGCCCGAGCCGCCCGCTGCGAGGTTTCAGGCCCTCGTGCTCCCCGGGGCTGCGCCCGTGGTCGTCGGCGTCGTCCCGTGACCCTTCGCTTCGGCACCGACGGCGTCCGCGGCGCCGCCAACACCGAGCTCACCCCCGAGCTGGCCCTCTCACTGGGAAGGGCCGCGGCGCGCACGCTCGGGGCCGGGCCGTGGTTGGTGGGTCGCGACACCCGCATCTCGGGGCCCTTGCTGCACGCCGCCTTCGCCGCCGGGCTGGCGTCGGAAGGTGCGATGGCGGTCGACCTGGCCGTGATCCCGACCCCCGGCGTGGCCTATCTGGCCGCCGCCGACCAGCTCCCCGGCGCCATGATCTCGGCATCGCACAACGCCTTCGGCGACAACGGCATCAAGCTGTTCCGCCCCGGCGGCCTGAAGCTCGACGACGCCGTCGAGGAGCGCGTCGAGGCCGAGCTCGACGCCATCGAGGCCGAGGGGATCCCCGGCTCGGGCGAGCGTCCCGGCGGTCCGCTCGTCGGCGGTCTGCGTAGCGCCCCCGACGCGTGGGAGCGCTACGCCACCCACCTCACCGACGCCGTGCTCGAGGGCCGCCGGCTCGCCGGGCTGAGCGTGGTCATCGACTGCGCCCACGGCGCCTCGTCGTTCGTCGCCCCCCAGGTGCTGGCCCGCCTGGGCGCGGCGGTCACCGTGCTGCACGCCGATCCCGACGGCACCAACATCAACGCCGGCTGCGGGTCGAACCACCCCGAGGTGCTGCAGACCGCGGTCCTCGCCCGCGGGGCCGACGCCGGGCTCGCCTTCGACGGTGACGCTGACCGGGTGGTGGCTGTCGACGCGGAGGGCGAGGTGGTCGACGGCGACCAGCTCATCGCCCTGCTGGCGATCGACATGAACGCCCAAGGGCTCCTCCGAGGTGATGCCGTGGCGGTCACGGTGATGACCAACCTCGGCTTCCGCCAGGCCATGAACACCGCCGGCATCCGGGTGGTCGAAACTCCCGTGGGTGACCGGAACGTGCTGACCGCCCTCGAGTCCGAGGGTCTGGCCCTCGGCGGCGAGCAGTCGGGCCACGTGATCCTCCGCGACCGGGCCACCACCGGTGACGGCCTGCTCACCGGCCTATCGGTGCTCGACGTGATGGCCCGCACCGGTCGCCCCCTCGCACAGCTGGCGGGGGTGATGACCCGCCTGCCCCAGGTGCTCGTCAACGTGCGGGTCGCCGAGCGCTCGCCCGACCTGCTCGACCGGCTGGCCCCCGACATCGCCCGGGCCGAGATCACCCTCGCCGGACGGGGCCGGGTGCTGGTGCGCCCCAGCGGCACCGAGCCCCTGGTGCGGGTGATGGTCGAGGCCCCCACCGAGGACGAGGCCCGACGCATCGCCGACGCGCTGGCGACCACCATCGCCACCCCCTCGACCTGACCGACCTGGCTGTCGGCGCGGCGGCCAGGGCGGCGGCGGTCGGGGAGGGCCCACCGCCGGGCGCAACGGCGGGCGGAGGTGGACCCACCAGTAGGATCGGTCTCCGTCCACGAACCCCCGGGAGTCCCTGCATGTGCGGCATCATCGCCGTCGCCCGTCGGCCCAGCGATCGGACGCCTCCGGCGACGGCGACCGTGCTCGGCCTGGTCGAGGGGACCCCTGGCCTCGTCGCCGAGGCCCGCACCGGCGCGGACGTCCACAAGGCGCTCGAGACCGCGGCCGCTCAGCTGAGCGAGGCCGACCACCTGCTGCGCGGCACCGCCGGGGTGCGGGCCCTGCTGGCCGACGGCGGCCTCGACTCGGGGCTGGAGGCCCACCTGGCTGACCTGGCCGGTGCCCTGGGCGCGCTCGACGTCCGACTCGAAGAGCTGCTCGTCGATCGACCGACCGCCGAGCAGGAAGCGGTCAACGCCGCCCTCGTCGCCGTGCGCGACGGCGCCTGGGCCATCGGCCGCGACCGACTCCGCACCGCTCGGGCCGTCGCCGGCCTGGCCGGCCCCGGCGCCGGCACCGCGGCGGTCGAGGCCATGACCTCGGTGCAGCTGGCCCTCTCGGCCCTCGACCGCCTCGAGGTCCGCGGACGCGACTCGGCCGGCCTCACCCTCCTGGTGCGGGGCCACGACCTCGACCTCGCCGCGCCGGGTACGGCCGCCGCCCTCGCCGATCGGGCTGCGGATGAGACCTTCGGCTCCGGCTCGGTCCGCGTCGCGAACGGCGCCCTGGCCTTCGTCTACAAGGCGGCGGCCGAGATCGGCGAGCTGGGCGACAACGCCGCCGCCCTCCGCCTCGCCCTGGCCGGTGACGACCTGCTGCGCCGGGCCCTCGCCGCCCCCACCGCCGAGGTGCTGGTGCTGGCACACACGCGGTGGGCCAGCGTCGGCATCATCTCCCAGGCCAACGCTCACCCGGTGAACAGCGACGAGGACGACCCCGCAGCGCGTCCGTACGTGACCGCCACCCTCAACGGCGACATCGACAACTTCGCCGACCTCAAGGCTGCCGCCGGCCTGCACTACGCGCCCGAGATCACCACCGACGCCAAGGTCATCCCCACGCTCGTGGCCCGGGCCGTGGCCGCCGGGGCCGACTCGGCCGAGGCCTTCCGGCGCACGGTGGCCACCTTCGACGGCTCGGTGGCCATCGGGGCCTCGATGGCCTCCGAACCCGGGCAGCTCTTCCTCGCCCTGCGCGGCAGTGGCCAGGCCCTCTACGTCGGCCTGGCGCCCGACGTGTACCTGGTGGCCTCGGAGCCCTACGGCGTGGTTGAGGAGTGCGACACCTACCTCCGCATGGACGGCGAGACGGCGGCCGACGCCGCGGATCCCACCGGCAGCCGAGGCCAGGTCGTGGTGCTCGACTCCGCCCGGGCCGGCACCGTCGCCGGCATCCGGCGCCTCGCCTACTCCGGCGCGGAGCTGCCCGTCTCCGGCGACGAGCTGGCCCACGCCGAGGTGACCACCCGCGACATCGACCGGGGCGCGCACCCGCACTTCCTGCTCAAGGAGATCACCGAGTCCCCTGCGTCGTTCCGCAAGACCCTCCGGGGCAAGATCGTCGGCGCCGACGGGCACCTCGAGGCCCGCCTCGGCCCCGAGACCATCCCCGACGCGACGAGGGCCGGGCTGGCCGACGGCACGATTACCCGGGTGCTGGCCATCGGCCAGGGCACTGCCGCGGTGGCCGGCCAGGCCTTGGCCTCCACCCTCACCGCCCTCACCATCGGCACCGAGCTGCGGGTCGACGCCCGGCTGGCCACCGAGCTGAGCGGCTTCGCCCTGCGGCCCGACATGGCCGACACGCTCATCGTGGCGGTCAGCCAGAGCGGCACCACCACCGACACCAACCGCACCGTCGACCTGGCGCGCGCCCGAGGCGCCACGGTGATCAGCATCGTGAACCGGCGGGGCAGCGACCTGACCGACCGCTCCGACGGGGTGCTCTACACCTCCGACGGTCGCGACGTGGAGATGAGCGTGGCGTCGACCAAGGCGTTCTACGCCCAGGTCGCGGCGGGCATCGTGCTGGCCTCGGCCATCGCCGCCGAGATGGTCACCGCGCCGAACGCAACGGCCGAGCGCTCGCGCCTGCTGACCGGGCTCCGGGCCCTGCCGAACGCCATGGAACAGGTGCTCGCCACCCGGCCCGCCATCGCCGCCGCCGCGCAGGAGCTGGCCCCGTCCAAGCGCTACTGGGCGATCGTCGGCTCGGGTGCCGATCGCATCGCCGCCCAAGAGCTGCGGATCAAGCTCTCCGAGCTCTGCTACAAGGCCATCGCGTGTGACGCCACCGAGGACAAGAAGCACATCGACCTGTCGTCGGAGCCGCTCATCATCGTGTGCGCGGCCGGCCTGCAGGGCTCGAACGCCGACGACGTCGCCAAGGAGGTCGCGATCTACCGGGCCCACAAGGCGTCGCCCATCGTCATCGCGGCCGAGGGCGACGATCGATTCTCCGCCGCCCTGCGCGTGCTGACCGTCCCGGCCGTCGACCCGACTCTCGCCTTCGTGCTGGCCACCGTGGTCGGCCACATCTTCGGCTACGAGGCGGCCCTGGCCATCGACGCCTCGGCCCTGCCTCTCCGTCGGGCCCGGGCCGCCATCGAGCAGCGGCTGGTGGGCCCGACGGCGACCGACGGCGACGAGATCCTCGCCGGGCTGCGCGACGACTTCACCCCGCTCGCGACCCAGTTCCACGAGGTCATCCGGGGCGGCGGCTTCGACGGCACCCTCGAGGCCGCCACGGCGGTGCGGCTCTCGTCGCTCATGCGCTACGCCACCGGGTTGGTCCCGCTCGACGTCTATGAGATAGAGCACGGGCGGGCAGGCTCGCCCGTGGCCCTCGTGGAGGACCTCACGAGCGCCCTCACCACCGGCATCGAGGAGCTCACCCGCCCCGTCGACGCCATCAAGCACCAGGCCAAGACCGTCACCGTGGGCATCTCGCGCAGCGACGAGGGACTGCTGCAGGTGCCGCTGGTGGCCGCGACCCTCGCGGCCGGGGCACCTCGCGACCGCATCAGCTACCGGGCCCTGCGCACGCTGGCGGGCTTGGACCCCGCCGTCGATGAGGTCATCGGGTTCACCCGCTACGCGGTCGAGGGCACCGTGGAGACCCATGAGGCCACGGTGCGGGTGGTCGACCGGGGCGGCATCGCCCGGGACCTGCCGCTGCGCACCGAGCGAAACCCCGTGCTGCGTGGTACCAAGCACCGTGTGGCCACCGAGCGCGAGGTCACCGTGGCCGTCGGCCGCAGCGACGGCCGCAGGCTGGTGATCGTGCCCGAGGTGCGGGGCAACCAGTGCACCGGCATCACGCTCCTGCACTGCCGCTTCGCGACGCGGCTGCCGACGCCCCGGGCTCGCTCCGTGCTCGAGCAGTACCGCACCCGGCTCTCGGCCCTCACCGACGCCGTCACCGAGACAGAGCCCACCTTCCGCGACGACCTGCTCGGCGAGATCCCGATCGTCGAGCTGCTCACCTCGCCGGTGTACGTGCTCGCCGAGCGCTGGCGCTCCGCCCCCGAGACCTGACATGGCCGCCCGCCGGATCGGATGCGGGCCACAACCCGAAACCGCCACCCTGAGCGGCCCGGGAGGCCCACCAGGGTGGCGGTTGCGGCGGAGCCGGGGCTGGCGGTGGACCCGATGAAGGGTCTGGGCACCGACGTGGTCGACCTCGACCGGTTCCGCCTCGCTCTGGCGCGCACCCCCCGCCTGCGCGAGCGCCTCTTCACCGCCGGGGAGCGAGCCGTGGCCGACGCCCGGCGCGACCCGATCCCGGCCCTCGCGGTGCGCTTCGCGGCCAAGGAGGCGGTGATGAAGGCGCTCGGCGTCGGCCTCGGCGCCTTCGCCTGGCACGACGTGGAGGTCGAACGCGCGACATCGGGACGTCCGACCCTGAACATCACCGGCACCGCGGCGACTCTGGCCGCGGAGGCGGGGGTGACGGCCTGGCACCTCTCGCTCTCACACTCCGACCTGGTGGCCATGGCCGTGGTCGCCGCCGACTGACGGCTGACGCCCGCCCGCTCGGTCACCGACCCCGCATGCCCGTGCCGGTCAACGGGCCCGGTAGACGTCGGCGCGGTGATCGATCCGCACCACGATGACACTGTGCTCGTCGTCGTCGATCTCATAGACGACTCGGTACGGGCCGCGCCGAGCGGACCAGAGGCCGGTCAGCTCCCGTTGCAGGGGATGACCGAGGCGCCTGGGGTTCTCGACGAGGGCGCCCACCATGAACTCCACGATGGCCGCCGCCACCGAATCAGGAAGGCGTCGCAGTGATCGTTCCGCTGACCCGGCCACGACCAGCCGGTAGCCAGTCACTTCGACAGATACGTCGCTCGGAGCTCGTCTGCGCCCACGACGTCGCCGGCCGCGACCTCGCGGCGTGCGGTCTCGATCTCGGCGAGAGCCGACCGGTCCGACAGCAGATCCAACGTGTCCTCCAGGGCCTGGAGATCTGCGGGGCTGACGACGACCGCGGCGGGCACCCCGTGGCGCGTCAACACGACCCGGTCATGCTCACGCTCGACCTGATCGACGATCTCCGACAAGCGGGCCTTGATCTCCGACAACGACAGGGTGGTGGCCATGACCAATATGTAGTCACGGTCGGAGGTGGCGCAATCCCAATCCTCCGCGCACAGCCCGGGTCAGCCCGGCCGTCCGTAACGCGAGACGCCACCGGCGGGCATGCGGCGGGCACGAGGAACGGTGGTGGGTTCAGCGGTGGTCCCCGAGGGCGTCGAGGACGGACCAGGCCTGTGCACGGCGCCGGTCTGCTCCGTAGAGAGCCGCATCCAAGGTCAGGCCGCCGAGCTCAGGGCGAGGCAGGCGCACGATCCGTAGGGCGCCACCTCGGCGGGGACCTCGTCGGGCGCCATCTCGGCCGCCATCTCGGCGAACAGCCGACGTCCGGGCCCGGCGACCTCGGCCACCTCCGGCGTGGCGTACGCGGTGACGGCCACGAGGGGGGCCGCGAGGCCGACCGCGCTCACCAGGTCGGGTTGCCGGGCTGCGAGCGCGACGGCATAGGGCGCGCCGGCGGACCAGGCCAGGACGCCGACCGAGGTGATGCCGAGGCGGGCGCAGGCGGCGGCCAGATCGTCGGCGACGGTGCCGAGCGTTCGCCCCGGGTCGTGATCGCTGCGCCCGCACCCGGGGCGGTCGACAGCCAGCAGCCGGACCCGTGCCGCGACGGCGAGGCCGTCGTCGGGATGGCGCGACCACCGTGAGTCGGGCGTCCCGTGCAGGTTCGTCGCGTCGCGTCGTGTGGCGGATCGGGGTGTCGGGTCGGGTCTGCGGTGGGTGCTCCTTCCTCTCCGCCAGCGGGCGTCATGCGTTGAGGCTGACTTCAGTCGGGCTCGCGTGGGCGGGTCGGTTGCGGCGGGTTCGGGTGGTCGCGCTCGGGGCTCGGGGGGTCGTAGGTGAGGGTGGTGCCGCTGATGCGGGCGGCGGCGGCTCGGGTGGTGGGGCGCAGGGGTTGGCGGGTGCTGGTCACCTGGCGGCCGTAGGGGCTGGTGAAGGTGAGCTGACCGTCGGCGTTGCCGGAGACGTTCCAGCCGCC
>NZ_DATLXO010000107.1:0-8911 GCF_035575815.1 Iamia sp. | reverse complement strand
CGTCCACGCCGTGCTCGATCGCTCCAACACGGTCGACGTCCCGCACTTCGACGCGGCCACGGCCCTCGTCGAGTGGAGCTGGAGCATCACCAAGCAGCTCATCCCGACCTGGGGCGAGTTCCCCGAGGCCCGGTTGCAGCGCCTCATCCTCGAGGTCCTTCGCCGTAAGGGCACCCTCTCCCGCCGCAAGACCCAGCAGTCCATCGGGCACCGGCTTGGTCCCGGCACCTTCGCCCGCGTCGTCAAAGCCATGATCGAGAACGGGGAGCTCATCGCCCACCCGGACGGCTCGATCTCCGCCGCACCCGAGGAGGACGCCCGTGTATAGGTCGTGTATAGCCGTGTTTAGGGCATGTTTAGGCACGTTTAGACGTTTAGACGGTTTGGCGAACGCCCCGGACGGCCTAAACGCCTATACACGCCTAAACAGGGGTCTAAACACATCTAAACCGGTCTATACGCCAGGGGCTCATCCATGAGCCAAGAGGGATGGGACCGCTACCTCGATCACCGGCCGGACGACCTCAAGGCGGCGCAGAAGCGGGCCAAGCACGCCACGCCGAAGACACCGACCGGGCTGCCGTCTGGGCCGTGCTGTGGGCGGTGTCCGAACTGGCGACTACCGCTCGGGGCGAAGGACCCGTTCGGGATCTGCATCGAGGTCGGATGTCTGACGCGGCGGATCGGACGTCTCGAGAAGGGGACGCTGGTGACGATGGACGAGCTGCGTGAGCGTCACGTCATGGCGTGGGAGCCGATGCGCGTCCGGGACTGGGCACCAGCGTGCCCGCGGTACGCCGGCTCGCTCTTCGACGAGGTGGCGGCGTGAGGGTGCTACTGACAGAGCGCGACGCAAAGGCCTACGGCGTCAAGTGCGACTGCCTGGGCGACGGTGAACTCCGAACGCTGGTCACGGTCAACGGGGCCAAGCAATACAAACTCGAGTGCCAGGAATGCGGTCATCGTGGGTGCGCGATCCCGCGGAACCATCGACTCATCGTCGGATTAAACGGGGACCCTCCACCGGTCGACCCGGAGATCGCCCGGCGCCGTGCGGAAGCGCGCCGGGTGCATTGGGAGGGAGTGCGTAGCTCCCTCGATGCCGAGCGTGAGCGGAAGAATCAAGAGTGGTGGACCAACTACACCGCCTACCTCCAGACCGACGAGTGGCGCCAACGCTCTGACCGGGTAGTTGCCCGCGACAAACGCCTGTGCCAGGCCCAACTCCCGGGATGCGTCGCCACGGCCACACAAGCCCACCACCTGACCTACAAGCATCTCGGAAACGAACCGCTCTTCGAGCTCATCGCCGTCTGCTGGCGATGCCATGAACGGATCACGTTCATGGATCGTGAGAAGAGGGCGGCATGACGATCACCGACATCCATGCCGAGGTGGCGACGCAGCTCGCCGAGTTCCACCGGCTCTACGACCCGCTCCAGAAGGGGTGGCGGTTCACGCTCTGCCGGCCGCACATCCCGGCGCTGGTTGCGGAGCGCGACACGGTCGCCGCCCGGATCACCACGACCATCGCCCGACTCGAGGCGTTCGACACCGACGAGCGACTCGCCAAGCTCGACCGACAGCGCGACTGGCTGGCCGCCAATCCGACCGACCCGCTGTACGTGACGCGGCAGGCGAAGCATCAGGAGACCCTCGCCGAGCACGAGCGATCGGAGAACGACTGGATCGACGGCTTGCACAAGCTGCAGGAGCTCTACGACCGACACCGGGCGACGGTGGCGGCATTGGATTCGATCGGACAGATGCTCACCGAGCCGGTGAAGAGGACGAGATGAGACGCCCCACCATCGCCGTGATGATCGGCAACCGCCCCACCGTCGCGCCGCCCGAGCACTTGAGCGACCGCGCCCAGCGCCTCGAGCGAGCGCACCGACACCTCGACCGCTTCGGCGCCCGCGGCGTCTACATGCTGGGGGCGGCCGGGGCAGTGGCTGATGCCGAGCGAGATCTCGCCCTCGCCCGCCGCAAGCTCGCCACGGTCCGGACCGCGTACGAGCGGACGCACTACGACCGTATCGTCGCCGAGCTTGAGTGCGCGCTGGCCGCGTGGGAGGCGTCTCCATGGGGCTAATCCTTTCCGTCCAACCGAAAGCCCCGCAGGCGGCCCCAGCGGCCCAGATTCAACCTATCCCGCTTCCGCTCGAGACCGAGACGGACCGCGAGTGGGTCGCCCGCATCCAGTCAGCGCGGGTGACGGCCTACATCCGGGCCGAGCTCCGGGCCATGGACGCCTGCGCCGATCAGTCGGCGTGGCTCGCCAAGCTGGCCCGGCAGCGAGCATGGCTCGCCGAACCGGACAACGCCGCGGACCCGCTTTTCGTCGCCCGGCAGGACGCCCACCTCGACGCCCAGATCCGCGTCGAGCTCGGACGGGTGAACGCCTGGCGCGCCGTCAAGGACGCGATCCGGATCTGGGCCGACCTGCCGGACGATCGCCGCCGCGTGATCGACCAGGGCATCCCCGGTCAGGGCGTCGCCCTCCTGCCGGCCCTGGCCAAAGCGGCGGCGCTGGAGGACGGGGGCGACGTCGGAGAGGTCATGGCCCGCTTCCCCTGCCGCATTGGGTTGTCGGTCCTCTGCGGTGTCGACGAGATGGAGGGGTGGTCATGAGCGCGACTGTCGAGGACGTCCGGATGGCGGGGGCTCAGCTCCCGTCGTCGATGTCGCCACCGATCGTCCGGCATCAGGCGCCGGAGCTCGCCCTGGCGTGGATCGCAACGCAGGTTCAAGCGGTCGCCGAGTTCGCCCTGGCGCTCGAGGCTGCCGATCTGGAGGACCTGGCCGCGCGGGGCGAGCCGCGGCTGGCAGCGATCGCCGTCGACCTCATCGCGTTTCGAGAAGGAGTCGCGTCATGAGCAAGCCGTACACCCTGCACAAGGGCACCCCACCCAAGAAGCATCACTACCGGGGCTACTCGATCGGAGAAAGAGTGGAGGTCCGCGAGGGCCTGTTCGCCGGCCACCACGGCGTCATCGACCGGCTGCGCGCCGACGGTCGCCCGGTGTTTCGGATGGACAACGGGGCGGTCGTCAACTGCGAGGACAGCGGGCACTGGGTTCGGCCCGATGTGGCCCCACCCCCAACGCAGTTTTACGACCGCCACCTCATCCCGCTCGGCTGGGGAGACAAGATCGTCAAGGCGGCGGTGAAGCAATGACTGTCTACGCCCCTCCTCCCCACGTCGGATGGCAGACCGCCACCCCCGAGCCCGTCCAGGTCCGCTCCGAGGCCGTCGCGCTCGCCGCCGTGCTCACGCGCATCAGGACGATCCGACCGCCGACCAGCTCCCGCACCTGCGCCGGGCCGTGCCTCTCGGTCCCCGACCTGGCCGCGCTGGCGGGCATCCACTGGACCGCCCTGTATCGCCTCGAAGCGGGCGAGCGGACGCCCAAGGCGGCGACGGTGCGCGCGCTGTGTGAGGCGCTGGGGGCGACGCCGGAGGAGCGGGCGCAGCTGTTTCTCGCGGCCGGCTACGTGGACATGGAGGCGGGACGATGAGCCTCCACCTTTCGTTCTCGCTTGTCCCGCCGTCCAGTCTCAGCACGAACAACCGGTCGAGTCGGCATTGGCGGAATCGCGCCGCCGACACCGGACCCGTCCGGGAGTACGCCACGCTGTGCTGCCGGGGCTACCCGCCCATGGCGGAGCCGGTCGCCATCGCCGTTCATGTGACGTGGCCGACCTCTCGCATCATGCCCGACGTGGACTCGATTGGCAGCTATGCAAAGCCGTACCTGGACGGGATCGTCGACGCCGGCGTCCTGAGCGACGATGGGCCGAAGGTCGTCAAGCGCGCGACCTTTTCGCAGGCGAAGCAGGTCGGGAAGGATGGGGTCACCGGCGTGGAGTTCGACCTCACGACGATCACCGAAGGGATCACGCCATGACCACCCCCACCGACCCGACGGCCGCGCGGATCGAGCGGGCGCTCGCGATGGCGGGACGCCAACGGATTGATGTGCGCCGCCTCGACGACGGCTCAGAGCATGGCGGCTATATCTACCGGACCGGCGGATGGATCGTAGCCTGCGACCCCTTCGATGCCTTCCCGATGGTCATTGTCGACGACGGCACCGTCGACCTGGATGGGCGCTTTCTGATTCCCGACCACGAGCGCGTCGTCGCACTGGTGAGAGCCGTCCTCGCCGGCGGTTGGGCCGCCTCGATCGCCGAGCTGGGCGTCGTGCCAACCGTGGACGCGATGCTCGCCTACGCCAAGCAACGAGGGCACACCGCCACGGTCTGCACACGGGCATATGGTGATAGCTGGGCAACGCTCGACGATAACGACCATGGGGCGTATGCCGACACCCCCGCCGAAGCCCTCGCCCTCGCCCTGCTGCGGGCGCTGCTGGCCGGAGAGGGGGCGGGGTGAGCGCACGCCGGTTGACGTGCGGCCCCGGCCCGCTAGACTGAGCGCATACGGTCTGCGGCATATGCGTATATGACGATCACGACATGGGTGGTGGATGGCACAGGGCAAGGCGCTGGAGCCGAAGCAGGAGGCGTTTGTCGCGGCTTATCTGGGCTCGGCTCGGCTCAACGCGACCAAAGCGGCCATCCTGGCAGGCTACAGCGAGCGTGGCGCCCGCACCCGCGGCTCCCTCCTATTGGCAAACGCAAACATTCAGGCCGCCATTCAGGCGTGGCGCGACGAGGTGCGAGCCTCAGCCATCGCGCAAGTCGAGTACCGGGTGGACCGGCTGGGCGACCTCGAGGGGCGCTACTGGACGGTCATTCAGGAGCGGGCTGATAAGTATCGCGATGACGAGGACGCGGCGGGCGGCGGAACCGGCCTGATCGTCAAGCGGTGGAAGATGATCGGTTCGGGCGAGTCGGCGACGATGGTGGCCGAGTATGAGGCTGACGTCGCGGTCACGAAGGAGATCCAGTCCCTCTACGACCAAGTCGCCAAGGAACTGGGTCAGCGGACCGAGAAGGTCCAGCACGACGCGACCGGCGACTTCCTGGCCGCCCTTCGGTCGTTCGCGGGCGCTACCTGATGGTCGCCCAGCTCGACCACCGCGCCGCTGCCGGCATGGACCGTGTCCGGCGCGACCCCGCCGGCTTCATGGGCGAGTGGCTCGGCGCAGATCTGTGGGCCAAGCAGGTCGAGATCGCGGAGTCGGTCCGCGACAACCGGCGGACCGCCGTGAAGAGCGCCCATGGCACCGGCAAGAGCTACCTCGCGGCCCGGATCGTCATCTGGTTCCTCCACGCCTTCCCGGCCAGCATCGTGCTCACTACCGCACCGACCAACAATCAAGTCAGAAATATCTTGTGGAGAAATATCGGCGCGGCCTATCGGTCCAGCAAGGGGCCGCTCCTGGGCCGCTGCCTGACGACGCAGATCGACGTCGCGCCCGACTGGTACGCGCTGGGCTTCAAGGCCGACGACACGGCATCGGATCGCTTCCAGGGCTTCCATGCCGAGCACGCGCTGGTCGTGATCGACGAGGCGGCCGGCGTCGACGACCGGGTCTACGACGCGCTCGACGCGGTGATGACGTCCGAGCAGGCCCGGATGCTGCTGATCGGCAACCCGACCAACCCGGTGGGCACGTTCTACGAGGCGTTCCACGGGGCGCGGTCTCTGTACCGCTGCATCACCATCACGGCGGCCGACACGCCGAACATGACCGCAGGACGGACGGTGCGCCCGTACCTCATCACGCAGGCGTGGATCGACGACGCGATCACCAAGCACGGGGCCGGCTCGCCCTACGTCACGGCCCGCGTCCATGCCGAGTTCCCGGCCGTCTCGGACAACAATCTCATCCCCCTGGCCCACGTCGAGGCGGCCGATGCCCGGCTGCCCGAGACCGACCCGCTGCCGGCCGGATCGGGCGACCTGGAGGCGGGGCTCGACGTCGCTCGGATGGGGACCGACGAGTCCGCCCTGTGCGTCCGGCGCGGTCACCAGATCGTCTCCGAGGACGCATGGTCGGGCATGGACACGATGGAGACGGTCGGCAAGGTCCGTCACCAGCTCCCCGACCCGAGCCTGCTGGCCGCGATCAAGGTTGACGTGATCGGGATTGGGGCGGGCGTGGCGGACCGGCTCCGCGAGGCGGGCTACCCGGTCGTCGACGTCAACGTGTCGTCCCGCAGCTCCGACCCCGAGCAGTGGCCGAACCTGCGGCACGAGCTGTGGTGGAACATTCGTGAGCGGTTCCGGGAAGGCACCATCGGGGGCCCGATCGACGGGGCCACGATGGGGCAGCTCAGCAACGTCCGCTACCGCTACGACAGCCGTCACACCAAGCCGCTGATCGAGTCCAAGGACGACATGCGGAAGCGCGGCGTCCGGTCTCCGGACCGGGCCGAGGCGCTGATGCTGGCGTTTACCAATCCGCCCAAGGCGCCCGGCCTAGCGCCTGACTTCGATTTTGCTGCGGCGTTTGCTGCCGGGGGGATTCTCTAGGTGGACATCATCGACCGCATCGGGCGGACCCGCGTCGAGATTATGGTCGGGTACTTCGTGGCCGCATTCCCGACGACCCTGGCCGTGCTCGTCGCCGTCTGGCTGGCGGCCTCGGTCGCCGTCGGCAGCGTGGTGCTGGTCGGCTGGATTGGGGGGATACGATGACGTCTATCGTGACGTTCCTGCGGCGGTTTCTCCCGACGGAGATTCGTCCTGGCGTGTGGGTCGTTCAGGACGGCGAACGGCCGGCCGCGTGGTACCCCTCGTGGGATGGTGAGGACGCCGAAGCCGAGGCGAGGGCATACGCCGATGATATGAACAGACACGGCGTGTCGCATCCGGATGTCTTTGTGATGCGGGTGATCTCCTAATGGGCGTCCAAGCCGTCGGTGCCCGCTTCCTGGCCAACGCCCCCGCGTCCCGGCCCGAGGCCACCGCCTACGAGGCGCCCGTCGCCCGCTACGCCTTCCTCGAGGGCCTCTACGACGGCACCCTCTACGACGCGCCGACGCTGGCCCGTGGGATCGCGCAGGCCGGCCGCCGCTCCCCCGCGCTGCCGAAGGGCATCCGAGCCATCACGACGATGCCCAAGCGCGCGATCGACCGCTGGCCCGGCTACCTCTACCGGGGCGGCGTCATCCCCTACGACGTGCCCGAGTGCAACCCGCTCCTGATCGACGCCTGGGAGCAGCAGATGCGCTGGGGCGGGTGGACGCGCCACGACCTGCTGACGTACGCCGAGCGGCTGCCCAAACTGGGCATCGCCCTGGCCATCGTCGAGGTCGCCGACGATCTGCGCGAGGTCTACCCGCGGCTGATCCATCCCCGCGAGCTGGTCAACCTGGAGCTCTCCGTCCGGCGTGACGTCAAGCTGTACGAGGTCGCGATCCCCCGGGTCGGCACGGACGCCAACGGGACCGAGACGGCCTACGTCTGGCATCGCCGCGTCGACAAGCTCACCATCCAGACGTGGGAAGAGCGGAGCGGGATCGCGGGGCCGCGGACCGTCGTCGACAACCCGTGGGGGTTCTGCCCGGCCATTGTGGAAGGCAAGGCGGGGTACGTCAGTCGACTCGACGGGCTGATCCCGATGTTCCACGAGCTCAACGCGAAGCTCAGCGACGGCCACGACTTCATCGGCCGGCTCAACCACCAGACGACGATGGTGGCGACGTCGGCATCTGATGCGTTGACCGCTGCGGTCAAGGGCAGCTCCAAGCAGGCCGCCGCGTACGGCGAGTTCGGGGCGCGCCTCGTGGATCTCGACGCGGCCCAGGACGGGCGGCAATCGTCCAACCTGATCCCGCTCCCACCGGGCTCGCAGGCGTTTCCGCTGCTGTCCAACCTCGGCCTCGCCGACGCGCTGGCGTGGGTCCAGCGGCTGGAGGGCGATGTCCGCGAGGCGTTGCCGGAGCTGACGCTGGGGCGCGACCTCTCGAGCGTCCGGGAGCTGGGCGTCCGGGCCGTCGTCGAGACGTTCGAGCACGACCTGAACACGACGGCAGCGAACGCCGACCGCGGCATCGTCAAGCTGGCCCAGATGGGCGCGGCGATGATGGGCGAGCTGCTGCGGGCCGGGCTGGTGCCGAACCCGACCGCCGCGCACGAGCCGTTCCGCGCCTTCACCCTCGACAGCTTCGACCGGGGCGAGATGCCGATGGCGATGCGCGACCGGGAGGTGCTGCCGCCGACGATGCTCGACCTCGCGACCGAGGCGCAGGCGATCGAGCGCGTCACGACGCCGTCAGGTTTGCTCCATATCGGCTATGACATCGAGGAGATCTACGGCCCGCCTCCTGACGGCGAGACGGACGAGGCGTACGCGGCGCGAACCCGACCGGGCATCCTCGCCGAACGGCAGACGGGGGCATCCAGTGCGGGTGACGTGCTGGGGACGCTCCTGGGTCAGGGGAGGGTGTAGGTGGCACGCTCAACCCGCGTCGATCTTATCTTCGGCCCGATCGCCTACGTCAAGCCGAGTGGAGTCCGCCGCCCCCGGACGGTCGACAACCTGGAGGCCGCGACCGGCGAGCCGATCAGCGTGGTATGGCGGGAGCGGATGCGTGCGGCTGGCCTGGTCTCCGACGTGGACGGGGTGGACATGATCCGCTGGCCGGACGGAGCGACGGACCCGGACGCTGTGGCGGAGGGGCCAGGGCGGGCGAATGCCATCGACCTCGACGTGGCGGCCTATGTGCGCGACTACACGGAGCGCCGCCCCGACACGGCCGACGGGGAGGTGGACGTGCCCCCGTCGGATGCGCGAGCGCACCCCGTCGACCTCGTCATGGAGTTGGTCGCCGACTACGGCCAACTGATCCAGCGCCCCGTGCCTACCACGGGCGAGCCCGACGCTGGCGTGGTGCTCGACCGGATCGCCGAGGCCGTCAAGGCGTTGTCCGCTCGGGGCAACCTCCCGTACTGATGCCCACCGTCCGCGCCCTGAGCGACGCCGTCGAGGCC
>NZ_DATLXO010000106.1:0-16849 GCF_035575815.1 Iamia sp. | reverse complement strand
TGCGCCCGGTCACCGTCGCGTTGACGATGGCAGCCCGCTCGTCGGCCGAATCGACCGAGAGGCGCAGCAGCACCTCGTCCGCGTTGGCCACGGTGGCCTCGCCGGTGGAGATGCTGACGACCTGGGCCACCTCGGCCAGGGTGACGGTGGTGCCCGACGTGTCGCCCCCATAGGTGACGACGACCTGGACCACATCGCCGCGCTGGAGGTCACCGGCGTTGGCGTCGGCCTGGGGCAGAGCCAGGGAGAAGGTGGGGACGGCGGCATCAGCGCCGTCGGCCAGTCCGCCGGCCTGGACGAGCTCACCCTCGGAGAGGGGCCCGACGGCGATGGCGCCGACCACGTCGCCGGGACGGGAGAAGACCCGGCCCTGGAGGGCGTCGGGGAGCGCAACGGCGGTGAGCTCGAGGTCACCGGCGGTGATCTCCTGGCCGGGCTCGAGGTCGCGGGCGGCGACCACGTAGGTGGTGCCGGTGCCCTGGCCGACCCCCGAGACGGCCGCGAAGATGCCGACCGCGGCCACCGTGACGAGCAGGCCACCCACGACGGCCCGGCCCCCGGGCAGTCCCCGGCGGGGCCGGATGCGACGCGCCCCGGTGCCCTCGGAACCGTCGGCGGCGCGGGACCCGTCGGGCGGACCGGGCGGACGGATCTGGGTGGCGGCCACGGGTGTCCTTTCCACTCCCGTTTGGTGGGCAGACCACGGGGAGGGCATCGTCGTCGGCGACGGACGGTGCTCGCTGTGTACCGTCAGAGCCGAGGGCGCCAAACCTGACGGGGGGAGGCGTGGCCGGGCCGGTCGGGATCGATCGGGGTGCGCTGGGAAGCCATGAGAGTGTCGGAGACATGCCGTCGGGGGTAAGGTGGCGCCCGTGACCAACGCACCCCGATGGCTCAGCACCGCCGAGGCGGCCAAGAGGCTCGGCATCACTCCCCGCACCCTGTACCGCTTCATCGACGGCGGCCAGCTCCCCGCCTACCGGTTCGGACGGGTGATCCGCCTGCAGGAGAACGAGGTCGACTCGTTCATCCAGACCTGTCGCATCGAGCCCGGCACCCTCGAGCACCTCTACCCCGAGGCCGTGGTGGCTGACGCCGACTGACGAACAACCGATCCGCCGCCCTCCACCGGCCCGCAGCGCCGTCAGCCGCCGCGGGGCACGTTGACCTCGGCCAACGCAGCGATGGGCACGTAGACCGTGCCGTCGGCCTCCGCGATGCGCAGTGTCAGCACGTCTCGCCCGACCGCCCGCAGGTCACCGGAGAGCCCGGTGCCGTCGCGGCTGACCACGAGCACCCGGGGACGTTCGCCGACCAGGGCCGAGAGGGCCTCGGCGAAGGCCAGATCGAGGGCCTGGGCGCGATCCGCACCCCCCCGCGGGCGGCCCTCCGGGCGGATGGCCACGATGGCGTCATAGGGCAGGAGCACGTCGGACCGGCCCGTGCGCACGGCGACGAAGTCCTCGCCCACGCCCCGCACGGTCCCCCGGTGTGTCCGCCCGCTCACGCCCTGGATGACGACCAGCTCCGCCCGCTCGGCCACGTCGAGCAGCACCCCGGCGACGAGCGCCTCCTCATCGGCCGCCTGGCGCAGCCACCGCTCACGGGCCCGGGCCGCGGCCGCGGCATCGACCCTCTGCTCGGCGAGGTAGCGGGTGAGCTCGGCGACCAGGTCCTCGCCGCCGCCGCCCCCACTGCCGCCGTTGACGTCGTCGTCCTCGTCGGGGGGCGCCATGGTCGGAGAACCTAGGCGGGGCCGGAGCCGGGCGGCAGTAGGCTCCGGCCTCTCGTGCTGCGTCGGCCCTCGTCGGCGCGCACCCCGTTCGGAGGACCGTTGGCGTCGACCCAGGTGAAGATCAGCATCCCGGGGAACCACCTGATGACGCCCCTGCTGGGGGCTCACGACGAGCACCTCCGGCTGATCGAGGCCGCCTTCCCGGGCACGCAGGTGGTGGTGCGGGGCAACGAGGTGGCCGTCGACGGCGACGACGTCGGTGACGTGGTCCGCCTGCTCGACGAGCTGGTGGCCATCGTCGAGCGGGGCGCCCCCCTCGACCCGGCCACCCTGGCCCGCACGATCGACATGGTGCGAGCGGACGAGAGCCCGTCGGAGGTCCTGACCGCCGAGGTGCTGAAGGCGGGCCGGGGCAAGACGGTGCGGCCCAAGACGGCCGGGCAGAAGCGCTACGTCGACGCCATCCGCGCCAACATCATCACCTTCGGCCTCGGCCCGGCGGGAACCGGGAAGTCGTGGCTGGCGGTGGCCATGGCGGTCCAGGCGCTGCAGGCCAAAGCGGTCGACCGCATCATCCTCACCCGCCCGGCGGTCGAGGCCGGCGAGCGGCTCGGCTTCCTCCCCGGCGACCTCATGGCCAAGGTCGACCCCTACCTGCGGCCGCTCTACGACGCCCTGCACGACATGGTGGGCACCGAGGGGTCCCAGCGCCTCCTCGAGCGGGGCGCGGTCGAGGTCGCCCCCCTCGCCTTCATGCGCGGTCGCACCCTCAACGCCAGCTTCATCATCCTCGATGAGGCCCAGAACACCACGCCCGAGCAGATGAAGATGTTCCTGACCCGCATCGGGTTCGGCTCCCGGGTCGTGGTCACCGGTGACACCACCCAGGTCGACGTGCCCGGCGGGCGCAGCGGTCTCGGTGGCCTGGAGGAAACCCTCGGGCCCATCGACGGCCTCGGCTTCGTGCACCTCGACCGCCGTGACGTGGTCCGCCACCGCATCGTCGCCGACATCGTCGATGCGTACGACCGGGCCGGGGCCTCGTCCTCGGCGCGCTCCGACCGCCACCGGTGATCGGGCGGCGCGGGCCCCGCGTCGGGGTCGCGGCAACGCCGGCGGCCGCGCACGGGGCACCAGCCGCCGGATCGAACGGCGAGACTCCCTTGGTCGCGGTGGAGCTGACCGTCGAGTGCGACGACGACGTCGAGGGCGAGCGATGGTCGCGGCTGCTCGCCGCCGCGCTCGCCGCCGAGGGGGTCGCCCCCGGGGCCGAGGCCGGACTGAGCTTCGTCACGCCCGCCGCCATGGCCGAGCTCAATGCCGCCCACATGGGCGCCACCGGGCCGACCGACGTGCTCGCCTTCCCCATCGACGGCCGCGACGCCGCCGGCGGCACGAGCGGTTCGGGCCCGCCGGGCGTGGTCGGCGACGTCGTCGTGTGCCCGTCGGTGGCCCACACCAACGCTCCCGGGCACGCCGGGCTCGCCGCCGATGAGCTCGCCCTCCTGGTGGTCCACGGTGCGCTCCACCTGATCGGCCACGACCACGCCGAGGGCGACGAGCGCGAGCAGATGCAGGCTCGGGAGCGGGCTCTGCTGGCCGAGCTCCACGGCCCGCTGGCGGCCGACCCCTGGGCCGAGCGGTGATGGTCGCCGGCGTCTCCGCGACCGGCGTCCTGGCCTCCGTCTCGACCGATGCGGTCGAAGGGGGTGATCCGGCGCTCGGCCCTGGCCAGGTGGCCATGATCGCCGCCCTCGTCGTGCTCCTCCTCGGTCTCGTGTTCCTGGCCCTGGCCGAGACCGGGCTCACCCGCATGACCCGGGCCCGGGCCACGGCGCTCCGCGACGAGGGGCGCAAGGGGGCCCGGGCGCTCCTGTCGCTGGTGGCCCACCCCGAGGAGTTCATCAACCCGCTGCTGCTCGTCGTGCTCATCGTGCAGTCGATCCAGACCGCGCTCACCACGCTGCTGGCCGAGGAGCTCTTCGGCGCCGCCGGGGTCGCGGTGGCCATCTTCGTCAACGTGATCCTCGTGTTCGTGCTGACCGAGGCGGCGCCCAAGACCTGGGCCGTCCAGCACCCGGAGAAGGCGGGGCTCTTCGCGGCCCGCCCCGTCCGGGCCCTCACGCGCTTCTGGCCGCTGCGCATGGTCTCCCGCGGCCTGATCGGCCTGACCAACGTGGTGCTCCCCGGCAAGGGGTTGCGGAAGGGGCCGTGGGTGTCGGAGGACGAGCTGCTCGCCTTCGCCGAGGAGGCCGTCGAGTCCGAGGCCATCGAGCACGAGGAGCGGCACCTGATCCGGCGCATCCTCGAGTTCGGCGACACCATGGTCCGCTCGGTGATGGTGCCGCGCACCGACATGGTCGGCGTGCCCGGCGGCTTCCGGGCCATCGACACCATGGAGGTCGTCCTGCTCAACGGCTACAGCCGCATCCCCGTCTACGACGAGGAGAAGGGCGTCGACGACGTGGTCGGCCTCGTCTACGCCCGCGACCTGATGCGCGTCGAGCGCGACGGTCGCGAGAACGAGCCGGTCACCGCGGTCATGCGCCCGGCCCGGTTCGTCCCCGAGACCAAGCGCGTCACCGAGCTGCTCCGCGAGATGCAGGCCGACCAGTTCCACATGGCCATCGCCGTCGACGAGTACGGCGGCACCGCCGGGCTGGTCACCCTCGAGGACCTCATCGAGGAGCTCGTGGGCGAGATCGTCGACGAGTTCGACGTCGAGGATCCGCGCGTCGAGCCCATCGCCGGCGGCGACTACCGGGTCAACGCCCGCCTCAGCGTCGACGACGCCCGCGAGCTGCTCGGCATCGAGCTCCCCGAGGGCGACGTCGACACCGTCGGCGGGGTGTTGTTCAAGGCCCTCGGCCACATCCCGGTCGAGGGCGAGGACGCCCTGGTCGAGGGGGTCCGCCTCCGGGCCGAGCGGGTGCAGGGGCGCCGCATCCTCCGGGTGCGGGTGACGCCGGCCGCACCGCCTCCCCCCGACGACGCCGGGGACGGCGACGACCGCCGGGAGCGGCGGTGAGGTCCGGCTTCGTGACCTTCGTCGGACGGCCCAACGTGGGCAAGTCGACGCTGCTGAACCAGATCCTCGGCACCAAGGTGGCCATCACCTCGGACAAGCCCCAGACGACCCGTTCGCAGGTCCGGGGCGTGCTGCACCGCACGCCCGACGCGGGCGGCGACCCCGATGGCGGCACCCAGATCGTCTTCGTGGACACGCCCGGCATCCACAAGCCCCGCACCGCCCTGGGCGAGCACCTCAACGCCACCGCGTCGCACGCGCTGCGCGACGTCGACGTGGCCTGCCTGGTGATCGACGCCACCGCCCGGATCGGCCCCGGCGACCGCTGGGTCGCGGCGCGGGTCCCTGCCGATGCCATCGTCGTGGTCAACAAGGTCGACGCCGCGGGCCGCGACGCGGTGGTGGCCCAGCTCGTCGCCGCCGGCGAGATCCCCGCCGCGGACTTCGTGCCCGTCTCGGCCCTCACCGGTGAAGGTGTCGACACGCTGGTGCGACTCTTGCTCGAGCGCATGCCCGAGGGCCCGCCCTACTACCCGGTCGAGGTGGTGCGCGAGTCCCCGGATGAGGTGTGGGTGGCCGAGCTGGTGCGCGAGCAGCTGCTGGCGGTGACCCGCGACGAGGTGCCGCACTCCATCGCCACCCGGGTCACCGAGTGGGAGTGGCCCCGGGTGCGGGTCGAGATCCTCGTCGAGCGCGAGTCCCAGAAGGGCATCGTGATCGGTCACAAGGGTGCGGTCCTCAAGGAGGTCGGCACGCGGGTGCGCGCCCAGCTGCCCGAAGGCGCCTTCGTCGAGCTGGCCGTCAAGGTCGACAAGGACTGGCAGCGTCGCCCCGAGTCGTTCCACCGTCTCGGCTTCTGACCCCGCCCGCAACCGCCCGCCAGCCCCGTTCGCGTTCTGGTCGCGATATCCGTGCCTGGAGCGACGGGTTCCGCGACCAGTTCGCAGGGGCCCGCGTTGTGGTCGCGATCGGCGTCCCTGGAGCGACGGGTTCCGCGACCAGTTGGGATGGGCGGGCGGGGCCACCGCGGGGTGCCCGGGGGGTCGCCGGGGCTCAGGCGGGGGACGTGACCAGGCGGAGGTAGGCCTCGGCCTCGGCGCGATCCTTGGTGCGGCGCATGGGGGGCAGGGCCCGGATCAGGTCCCAGCGGTAGCGGGCCTTGGCCAGGCGGGGGTCGAGCACGGCGACGACGCCCCGATCCGAAGCCGAGCGGATGAGGCGACCGGCGCCCTGGGCCAGCAACGTCGCCGCCCGGTCCAGGTCGACCAGGCGGAAGGCGTCGGCCCGGGCTGCCTCACGACGAGCCTGCATCAGCGGCTCATCGGGGCGGGGGAACGGGATGCGGTCGATGGCGACCAGCGACAGGGTGCGCCCCGGCACGTCGACGCCCTGCCAGAAGCCCAGGGTGGCAAACAGGCACGTCGGCTCGTCGTCGGTGAACGCCCGTACCAGCGCCGGCTTGGGCCGGTCGCGCTGGGTGAGCACCGGCACCGACAGGCGGGGGCGGAGCACGTCGACCGCGGCGTCCATGGCCCGGTACGACGTGAAGAGGGCAAGGGTCCGGCCGCCGGCCGCCTCGATGAGGGCCAGCAGCTCGGCGTGGGCGGCGGCCGCGTAGGACGCCTCGTTGGGGTTGGGGAGGTGGGCGGCGCAGTAGAGGAGGGCGTTGTGCTCGTGGTCGAACGGGCTGCCGACGTCGAGCTCGTCGACCTGGTCCGGCGGCAGGCCCAGGCGGGTGATCGCGGCGGGCGGCACGGTGGCACTGGTGAGGATCGCGGTCGTCTCGGACCACAGGCGCTCGGCCAGCGTCGGCGCCACGTCGACCGGGGCGACGCGCAGCGTGGGCGACGCGTCGGGCCCCTCGACCCACGTCACGGTGCCGTTCGGCGCTCGGAGGACGGCGTCGAGCTCGTCGGCCAGCGTCCCGGCGGTCTTGGCCGCCCGCACGGCACGGGCCGAGGTGTCGTCACCGCGATCGGTCGGCACCGCCTTGAGGCCGGCGAGGAAGCCGTCGACCGCGACGCGCGCCCCGGCCACCACCTCCGCAATGTCGGGGTCGAGCGCGCCCCGCAACCGCCGCCCGACGTACGGCACGAGCACCTGGGAGAGGGCCTCGCCGGCATGGTCGACCGCGTCGTGGGTCGGGGCGTCCTCGAGCACCGACCGCCCGGCGCGGGCCAGGGCGGTGAAGCGACCGGCGGTGAGCTCGACGCCGAACGTCGACGAGATGACGTCCTCGAGCTGGTGGACCTCATCGATGATGACCAGATCGTGCTCGGGCAGCACCATGCCCCCGCTCTCGAGGTGCAGCCCGTAGAGGTGGAGGTTGACCACCACCACGTCGGCCTCGGCCGCCGCCCGCCGGGCGGCCTCGGTGAAGCAGGAGTCGCCCTGGGGGCACCGCATGGCCCCCGGGCACTCGCGCGCCCCGACGCTCACCGCCGACCAGGTGGCGGGCGACGGTTCGATCGGGAGCTCGGCCCGGTCGCCGGTGGTGGTGGTGGCCGCCCACGCCTTCACCGTCGCCAGCTCGGCCTCCGGGGCCCGGCCGGCCAGGCCGTCGAGGGCGAGCTGCCAGCCGGCGGCCTCGATCTCGCCAAGCCGTTGGCGGCACACGTAGTTCGACCGTCCCTTCAACACCGCGTAGGTGAGGTCGCCGTCGGTGTGCTCGACGAGGAAGGGGAGGTCTTTGCCGGCCAGCTGGTCCTGCAGGGCCTTGGTGGCCGTCGCGATGACCACGGGGCGATCCGACAGCGCGGCGGGCACCAGGTAGGCGAGTGACTTGCCGGTGCCGGTGCCGGCCTGCACGAGCAGGTGGCGCCCCGACGCGATGGCCCGCTCCACGGCCTCGGCCATGGCCGCCTGCCCGGGCCGCTCCTCGCCCCCTCCGGGCAGGGCGCGCGTCACGGTGCCCAGTGTGCGCGTCACGGCGCCGGGGGCGGCGATGGCCGGTGGTCGGTCGTCGCTGTCGGCCACCTGGGGTTCAGGCCGGTTCAGCAGGTGACGGTTCGGTCGCGACCACGGCCCCGCCCCGGTCGGCCTCGACGGGGATCTCACCGGCGACGCGCGGCGCCTTGATCTCGAGGGTGACGAAGCCCGAGGCATCTTCGTGGCGTACGGCGTTGAACGCTGAGGAGTACACGATCAGCCGGGAGAAGACGGCGAGCCAGGCCAGAACGGCGAACACCACGCCCAGCGGTCCGTAGAGCGACGACGACGACGCCACCATGCGGGGCACCACCACGGTGCCGACCAGCTTGAGCAACTCGAAGCCGACGGCGCCCATGACCGCACCGGGCACCAGGTGGCGCCACCCGGCCCGACGGTCACCGAGCACCCAGAACGTCCACAGGAAGAAGCCCAGCTCGAACGCCAGGCCCAGCAGGATCAGACCTGCCGAGGTCACGCTCCGGGGCACGACCTCGGGGGTGCGGTTGAGCAGGGCCCCGGCCCCCAAGGATCCGATGAAGGTGACGGCGCCACCGAGGGCCCAGACGAGGCCGGTCAGCTTGGCCTTGAGGCCCTCGGCCTTGCGCTGCCACGGGGTGCGCACGGCGAGGGAGATCGCGGCAGTGACGCGGAGGCCGCTCCAGAGCAGGCCGGCGATGCCGACGATCGATGCCCCTCGGCGGCTCTCCTGGGCGGTCTCGATGGTGGTCAGCATGGTCTCGGCCGCCTCGCCCTCGAGCCCGAGGCCGTCGATCAGGTCGCCGGCCACCGATGGGTCGCCGGCGGTGAGGAAGCCGACCACGGCGATGGTGACCAGCACCAGCGGGAAGATGGCGACGAAGAACATGAGCGTCGCGGCCGAGGCGACCGCCCCGCCGTTCGTCTCGCCCACCCGCTCCTGGACGTCGAGCACGGTCCCCAGCCACGGCCAACGCTCGGCCAGGGCCCTCAGCCGTTCCATCTCGGCACGCTACCCACGGCTGACCGCTCACCCGCTCACCCCGCTCGTCCCGCCCTCGCCCGACCGGTCGGGCGATCCCACCGGACCCGGGAGCCGCATCGGTAGCGTGCGGAGGTGCGACAGGACCGCAGGCGACGACGGCGTTGGCGGCGGCATGGCTGAGCCCGTCGGGCTCTACCGGGACCACGCCATCGTCCTGCGCACCTACAAGCTGGGCGAGGCCGATCGCATCGTCGTGTTGCTGACCGAGGCCCACGGCGAGATCCGGGCCGTGGCCAAGGGCGTGCGCCGCACCAAGAGCCGCTTCGGCGCCCGGCTCGAGCCGCCCACGCACCTCGCGGTGCAGCTCTACCGGGGACGAGGAGAGCTCGACACGGTGTCCCAGGTCGAGACGATCGACCATTTCCGGGCCCTACGCACCGACCTGGAGGGCCTGGGCCGGGCCCTCACCATGGTCGAGGCCGTCGACCAGGTGGCCCTCGAGCGCGAGCCCAACGGTCAGCTCTACCGGTTGCTGCTCGGCGCCCTGCGCACCCTGGCCGCCGACCCGTCGCCGCTCGTGCTCGCCGGCTTCCTGTGGAAGCTGTTGGCCCTCGAGGGGGTGGCGCCCATGATCGACCGGTGCGTGGTGTGCGGCGCGGAGGGGCCGCTGGTGGCCTTCGACCTGATGGAGGGCGGGGCTGTGTGTCGCGACGACCGCCGGGGCCAGCCCCTGTCACCTGAGGCCCTGGCCCTGCTGCGCGACGTGCTCGGGGGACGCCTCGGCGCGGCGCTGGCCGCGCCCGTGACGGCGGCGACCGTCGAGGTCGACCGGCTCGCGGTGCGCGCCGTGGAGCACCACCTCGAGCGCCGCCTGCGCTCGGTGGGCGTCCTCGACAGCACGTGAGCGAGCGCAGCGAGCGAGCCAGACAGCACGGGATCTCTGGCGGCGGAGCGTGCGGAGCCGTCAGCGGTCATTGGTGCCCGGCGATGGGAACCGGGCCCGATGTGGCCTACGACCCGATGGTGCACCAATGACCGGCCGCAGGGCGGAGCGGCCCCCAGGGTGGGGGAGTGCTCCCCCACCACAATGGTCGACGGGGGGCCGACGCTGGGCCAGACTGCGCACTGCCGACTCGGGCCCGGCCGTCATCGCCGACGACCAGACGCCGATGCATGATCCTCGTCACCGCGACGAGGATCACGAGGAGCGGACCGAACCGCACCGCTCAGGTCCGCACTTCTCGACCACCGCAATGGGCCAGACCGGTCCCGCAGCCCGCTGGAGACACCGCCATGAGCAACCTGCCCCCTCCTCCGCCCCCCGGCGCCCCGGCTCCTCCGCCGGGCCCAGGGGCGCCCCCGCCTCCCGGCCCCGGCTACGCCCCTCCGCCCGAGCCCGGGTACGGCCCTCCCCCGGCGTACGCCCCGCACGGCTATGCCCCGCCGCCCGGCGGGTTCGGCGCCCCCGGCTACGCCCCTGTCGCCCAACCCGGTGTGCCGCCCGGCTACGTCCAGAAGGACAAGATGGTCGCCGGCCTCCTGGCGATCCTCATCGGCGCCTTCGGCATCCACAACTTCTACCTGGGCGAGACCGGCAAGGGCGTGGCCCAGCTCCTGATCACCGTCCTCTCCTGCGGGTTCCTCGCCATCGTGTCGAGCATCTGGGCGATCATCGAGGGCGTCCAGATCCTGACCGGCAGCATCAACACCGACGCCAACGGCGTCCCGCTCAAGGGCTGATGTCCAGTCTCGGACGGCGCCGGATGGCGTCGTCCTCCGTTCCGACCTCCGCTGCGGGTGCGGCGAGGGCGGCCACCGACCCTCCATCGCGGGTCACACCATCACCAACACAGTTGGAGGAGCACCAATGAGCAACGTCCCACCGCCACCGCCACCGCCACCCGGTCCGCAGGGCCCGCAGGGTTCGCCGCCCCCCACGGCGCAGGGAGGCTACGGCACCCCGGCGCCCCCGCCCGCCGCCGGTGGCGCCCTGTCACCGACGTGGAACATGACCGACCCGCCGCCCGCAGGGTGGGTCCCCAAGCAGAAGATGGTCGCCGGCATCCTCGGGATCCTCCTCGGGGCATGGGGTGCGCACAGCTTCTACCTGGGCAACACCAAGAAGGGCATCATCCAGCTGGTGGTCAGCATCGTCACCTGCGGCATCGGTGGGATATGGGGCCTCATCGAGGGCATCCAGATCCTCACCGGCAGCATCAAGACCGATGCCTACGGCGTGCCCATGACCGAGTAGCCCCTTCCGGGCCCCGTCACGCCACGAGGGAACCAGCTCCGGCCGGTGCCCTCGTCGCGTGCGGGCGCCTCGCGGTCGCTCAGTGTTGGCAGCGGGGGCACGACGTGGTGCCCCGGCCGTCGACCACCGAACGGCGCAGCACGGCGCCGCAGCGCGCACAGGGGAGCCCGCCGCGGCCGTAGCAGGCCAGGGCGGACTGGTTGCGCCCCGGCTCGCCGCTGACGGTGCGGTAGTCGCGGAGCGTCGTGCCGCCGTTGGCCAGCCCGACGGCGAGCGCGTCGCGCACTGCGCCGTGGAGGCGGGTGGCGCGGTCGCGACCGACCCGTCGCGTCGCAGGAGCGATGCCGGCGCGCCACAGGGCCTCATCGGCGTAGATGTTGCCCACGCCGGCCACCACGCGCTGGCCGAGCAGCTGGGTCTTGACCCGGGTCGTGCTGCGGGCCAGCGCCCGCCACAGCCCGTCGGGGGTGAAGGCGTCGCTGAAGGGCTCGGGGCCGAGGGCAGCGAGGGTCGGCAGGCTGCGGTGGTCACCGGCGGCGACGACGGCGATGCGCCCGAAGCGCCGGATGTCGCGGAACACGAGCGTCGCTCCGTCGTCCATCTGCCACCAGGCCCGGACGTGGGGACCGTCCGGCGCCAGGTCGGGTCGGAGCTGGCCGGTCATGCCCAGGTGCACCACCAGCTCGGCCGCGGTGTCGTCTGGGGTGCGCAGGTCGGCGAGGAGGTACTTGCCCCGGCGCCGGACGCCGGTGATCGTCGATCCGAGGGCGGCGGGGGCCGAGGCGAACTTGGCCGACGGGTGGGCCTCGGCGTCGACGACCGTGCGCCCGACGAGCAGCGGGTCGAGGGCGACGCGGATCGTCTCCACCTCGGGCAGCTCGGGCACCGGCCCAACGTAGGTGCGATCACTGCAGATGCGGCGGGCGGCGACGCAACGGGGTGGCAACGCTGACCGTCGGCTGCGGGGTTGATGGTGACTACGTCGAGCACCTCGAGCACGTCACTCACCTCGGCAGGCGGCGGCGCCCGGCGGCGCCGGACGCTCGTCGGTACCATCGGCCCGACCGTCCGGAGACCCCCTGACCGCATCATCCGACCCTCGAGCCGACCGCGACGCGCCGCCCGACCCGGGGCGTCGCGATGCCTTCGCGGCGGTCATCCGGCGCCGCCTGGCCACGTCCGACACGGTGGCCGACGCGGTCGTCGACGACGCGCTGGCGTTCGCGTCCGACCGTCCGGCGGACGAGTGGGTGGCCCGGGTCCGACCGCCCGGCACCGACCTGCTCGCCGGCCACCCGGCGCGGGGTGCGGTCGTCGACCTGTCGGGGCCGGACCGTCCGCTCGTCGTCACCTCCGTCGAGGAGGAGCTGCGGGCCCGGGCCCTGCGCATCGCCCAGGTCACGGCAGTCGCGTACGGCGCAGTCCGGAGCCCCGACGGTGCCCTGGTCGAGGTCGGGCCCGCGAGGCGCGCCGAGCACCCCGAGGCCTACCTCCAGGTCGAGCTGGAACAGGCGCTGACCGACGCCGAGGCCGAGGCGATCGTGCCCGCCCTCCTCCTACTCCTCGGCCACATCGACGTGGTGACCCAGGACCACGCGGCCATGCGCAGCCGGCTCCGTCGGGTGGCGGCGTGCTTGGAGGACGGCGGGGCCGACGCGTCGCCCGACCGAGTCGATGCAGTCGCCACCGTGCGATGGCTGCTCGACGGCAACGCCCTGCTGCTCGGCCTGGCCCGGACCCCGGACCCGCACGCGGCGCGAAGGCCTGACGGGCCGGATCTCGGTCTGTTCCGGTCGCGCCCGCCCACCGAGCTGACCGACCGTGACCTCCGACGCCCGGCGCCCGACGCGGAGGATCCGCTGCGGGTCTCCCGCCTGGCCCGGTTGAGCCCGCTGCACCGCCGGGTGCCCATGTTGCTGCTCGAGGCCTGGACGCCGTCGCCCGACGGCGGCGGGGGCGTCGTCGAGCGGCTGCTCTGGGTGGTCGCCCGGCGGGCCGCCGGTGCTCCGCTGTCGTCGGTGCCGCTGCTGCGGCGCAAGCTCGACGGGCTGCTCGAGCGCGAGGACGTCGTCCCCGGCTCCTACGACGAGCAGCACCTCACCCTGCTGTTCCAGTCGCTGCCCGAGGACGACCTCTTCAGCCTCGACGTCGAGACCCTCCACGCCCTCGTCCACGAGCTGAGGGCCGAGGACCGTGATCACAGCGTCCGGGTGGCGCTCCGCCCGGCGGAGGACTCCCACGCCGTCGCCGCTCTGGTGACGGTGCCGATCGAGCGCTGGACCCGGCCCCTCCGAGAGCGGCTCGAGCGGTTCCTCTGCGCCCAGCTCGACGGTGAGCGCGTCGACGTCGCCCTCTCGATCGGCGGCGGCTCATCGGGCGTCACCGCCCGCTTCCTCGTCCACGTCGCTCCCGACCTACCGGTGCCCGACCCGCTCGACGCCGTCGCTCGCGAGGTGCGCCTGCTCTGCCGGTCCTGGGAGGAGCAGCTCGTCTCGGCCGTCCCCGACCCTCCGGGTGCCACCCCGCCGGCGCCGGCCGATCAAGCCGGGGTGCTGGCCGCCCGGTGGGCCGCGCGCCTGCCCGAGGCGTACCGCGACGCGGTGCGGCCGTCGGACGCCGTGCGCGACGTGCTCGAGCTCGATGCGGTCGAACGGGGCGACGCCTGCGCCGACATGCCGGCCGGACGCCGGGTGCGGGTGTGGTTCGCCCGCGGCCCGGGGCGCGACGCACCTGACCGCATGGGCCTCGTCACCGACCACCCCATCGAGCTGTCCCGGCTGCTGCCGGTGCTCGAGAGCCTCGACCTGTGGGTCACCGACGAGGCACGGTGGTCCGCCGGCGCCACCCTCGACCTCCACCACCTCGGCGTGCGCGTGCGCCGCGCTGCCGGCGGCGGCGATGAGGCGGTCAGTGCCGCGAACCGGCCCCCCTCTCTCGTGGGCACCGACACCGGGCGCCGGGTGGCCGATGCCATCACGGTGCTGCTGGGGGGCCGGGCCGACCGCGACGGCCTCAACCGCCTGGTGCTGCACGCGGGGCTGGGGTGGGACGACGTCGGCGTGTTGCGGGCGTACCGCCGCTACCGCCACCAGGTCGACGGCCGCGACGACCAGTCCTACGTCGACGACGTCCTCGTGGCCCACCCCGGCATCGCCCGCCTGCTGGTCACCCTGTGGCACGCCCGCTTCGGCTCTGCGCCCGAGGGTGGTCCCGACCGCGCCGCCGGACCCGACGCGGAGCGCCGGGCCCGCGCCGCCGCCGCGTCGCACGAGGTGCACCGCGCGTGCGACGCCCTCACCCGCCTTGACCACGACCGCATCCTCCGAGGCCTGGCCGGCACCATCGACGCCACGCTGCGCACCAACCGCACCGTGCGGCCCGAGGGGCCCCTCGCCCTCAAGATCGACCCCTCCGCGGTGCCCGGCGCGCCCTACCCGCGCCCGTTCCGCGAGGTGTTCGTCAGCGGTCGCACCGTCGAGGGGGTCCACCTGCGCGCTGGTGCGGTCGCCCGGGGCGGGCTGCGCGCCAGCGATCGGGTCCAGGACTACCGCTCGGAGGTCCTCGACCTCATGCGCACCCAGGTGCTGAAGAACGCGGTGATCGTCCCCACCGGGGCCAAGGGCGGTTTCGTCGTGCGCGACGACCCTGCCCTCGACGGGCGCCTCGGCGAGATGGTGACGAGTGACCCCCGGGCCCGGGTCGCGGCGGCCTACGACGCGTTCGTGGGGGCGCTGCTCGACGTCACCGACGACATCGTCGACGGGCAGGTCCGGGCGGTGCCGGGGCGGTGGGACGACGACGACCCCTACCTGGTGGTCGCGGCCGACAAGGGCACGGCGACGTTCTCGGACCGGGCCAACGCCCTGGCCGAGAGCCGTAGCTTCTGGCTGGGCGACGCATTCGCCTCGGGCGGGTCGCACGGGTACGACCACAAGGCCCTCGGCATCACCGCCCGGGGGGCGTGGGTCGCCATCGCCCGCCACCTGCGGGCTCTGGGCCTCGATGCGCATCGCGACGAGGTCACCGTCGCCGGCGTCGGCGACATGTCCGGCGACGTGTTCGGCAACGGGCTCCTGCACTCCGACCGTCTGCGCCTGGTGGCCGCCTTCGACCATCGCCACATCTTCCTCGACCCCGATCCGGACCCCGCTGCCTCCTATGCCGAGCGCCGCCGCCTCTTCGAGCAGCCCGGCTCGGCGTGGGCCGACTACGACTCCGAGCTCATCTCGTCCGGTGGCGGCGTGCACCCCCGCACGGCCAAGGCGGTGGCCCTCACCCCCGAGGTGCAGGCCGCCCTGCGGACCGACGCGGCCGAGCTCACCCCGGCCGCGCTGGTGCGGGCCGTGCTGTGCGCGCCGGTCGACCTGCTCTACTTCGGCGGCATCGGCACCTACGTGCGGGCCTCGACCGAGGACGAGTCCCGGGTCGACGACCGGGCCAACGCCGAGGTGCGGGTGACCGGTCGTGACCTGCGCGCCCGGGTGGTGGGAGAGGGGGCGAACCTCGCCCTCACCCAGCGGGCGCGCATCGAGGTGGCCCGCCGGGGCGGGCGCATCAACATGGACGCCATCGACAACGCCGCCGGCGTCGACTGCAGCGACCACGAGGTCAACCTAAAGATCCTCCTGGCCCGGGCCGAGGCCGACGGGCTCATCGACCGACCCGAGCGCGACCGGCTGCTCGCCGCTCACGCGGAGGACGTGGTCTCCGCCGTGCTGTCGGACTGCGCCGCCCAGTGCGAGGCGCTCGACCGGGCCGAGCGGTCGACGCCGGCGGGCATGCGGACCGTGGCCCTGGTGCTGCGTCGCCTCGTGGCCGACGGGGTCCTCGACCCCGAGGTCGAGGCCCTGCCCGACGAAGCCGAGCTGGAGGCGCGGGCCCAGGCCGGCGCCGGCTTCACCCGGCCCGAGCTCGCCGTGCTCCTCGCGGGCGTGAAGCGACGGCTGGCGATCGAGCTGCTCGACTCCACCGTGCCCGATGCACCGGTCGCTCGCGACGCACTGGTCGGCTACTTCCCGGCCGAGTTGGCCGAGCGGTTCGCCGGTCTGCTCGACGAGCACCGGCTCCGGCGCGAGCTGGTCGCAGCCGAGGTGGCCAACGACCTCGTCGACCACCTCGGCCTGACCGCGGTGGTGGCCCTCGCCGACGAGCTCGGCGTCGGGGTGCCCGACGTGACCCTGGCCTACTGGGTGGTGCGCAGGGTGGTGCGGGCCCCCGAGCGCTGGATCGTGCTGTCGCGACGGCGGGGGGCGACGGTGCCCGACCTCGACCCCGACCCGGTGGACGGTGGCGACCTGCTGGCCGATGTGCTGCGCACCCTGACCCGGGCCGAGCTGATGCGACGCCGCGGCCTCAGGGGTGGCGGCCCGTGGGATCCTGCGGCGCGCATCGCGGCCGACCGGCCGGTGGCCGATGCAGTCCTCGCGGCCGCCGCCGGTGATCGCGACGCTGATCGCCGCCGGGCTCGGGCCCGTCTGGCCACCCGCCTGGTGGCCGGCGGCCTCGACCCCGAGGTCGCGGAGTCGGCCGCGGAGGTGACGGTCCTCGAGATCGTTCCCGACGTGGCCGAGGTCGCCCGGGACCTGGCACGCGACCCGATCGAGGTGCTCGAGGCGTTTCGGGCCGCCGAGTCCGGGCTCGGGCTCGATGACCTGCGGCGACGGGTGGAGGCGCTCGTGCCCGACGGTGCGTGGGGTCCCGCAGCCCGCCAGGGCCTCCTCGACGACCTGGTGCTGGTGCGGCGGGAGTCGGCCCGCCGGGCCCTCGCCGGCGCCGAGCCCGATGACGGGCCGGCCGAGGCCGTTGCCCGCCACCTGGCGTCCAACCCCGTCGCCGCGGCCGAGGCCGAGGCCGTCCGAGGTCGCCTGGTGCGCGAGGAGGCCGTGGGCCTCGACGCCCTCGCCGTCGCCGTCCGCGCCGCCCGCCGCGCCGCCCTCTGAC
>NZ_DATLXO010000105.1:0-74686 GCF_035575815.1 Iamia sp. | reverse complement strand
GGGGCCGCTGGTGAACGACCCGAGGCGAGCCTCCTGGCCGGTGGTGGCCACGACGACCTGGTTCGTCCAGAAGAGCGGTTCGACCCCCTCCTCGGCCTCGACCTCGTCGCGCTGGTTGGCGTAGCGCCGGAGCTGGCGGATCGCCTCGGCCACCGCTCCCTCCGGGCCGGGGGCCTTGGCCTCGACGACCACCAGCGGGATGCCGTTGACGAAGAGCACCAGGTCCGGAATGCAGTACTGCCTGGCCTGCCCGCTCGTCTCGTCGACCCGGAGCTGGTTGACGACGGTGAAGTCGTTGCGCTCGGGATGGTCCCAGTCGACGTAGCCGATGGTGCGATCGCGGCCGCCGTCCCAGCCCTCGCGCCCGGCGACGGTCGTGCCGTGCAGGAGGAGGTCCGTCGCCGCCTGGTTCGCCTCGACGAGCTTGGAGGTGGCGCCGACCTTGCCGAGGGCGGAGACCGCCTGGGCCAGCCGCACCTCGTCGAGCCAGGGCCCACCGGCGCCGTCGGGGTTGATCCGGACCAGCGCGTCGCGCGGCCGATCCTCCAGCAGCACCTGCCGGAACGACGTCCTGCCGCTGGCGGACGGATCGGTGGTGCTCCCTGCGACGTGGGCCCAGCCCAGGCCCACGAGCTGGTCGATCAGCGGACCCTCGACGTGTGTCCACTCGGGATCGCTCATTGGTGCGCCATGTCGCCGTGGATCCCATCGGACTGGGCGCTCGTCTCCGGGCACCAATGAGCGCTGACGGCTCCGCAGGCTCCGCCCTCAGAGAGCCCGTGTCGTCTGGGGCGCAGGTGGAAGAAGAGCAGGTCGATGCGGAAGTCGTCGTCGCCGACGGTGACCTCGACCTGACGCCCGACGAAGGCGAAGCCCTGGCCCATCTCCACCAGGAAGCGCTCGACGTGGGCGACCAGGCGCGCTTCGAGCTCGGCCTTGCGGAACGGCTCGCCCAGGGTGAGGAAGTCGAAGAGGTACGGGTCCTTGAACGTCTCGACGGCGGCTGCGGCCTGGTCGGCCGGCAGCGTCCGGTCGAAGTTGGTGGCCGCCTTCCCGACCCGGCCGTGCTCCTCCCGCTG
The DNA here is from genome assembly GCF_035575815.1 of Iamia sp. Taxonomy (NCBI): domain Bacteria; kingdom Bacillati; phylum Actinomycetota; class Acidimicrobiia; order Acidimicrobiales; family Iamiaceae; genus Iamia; species Iamia sp. Next base: position 73,607 of record NZ_DATLXO010000105.1, on the reverse strand, counting down.
GATGGCCCGGGTCAGCTCGGACCGGCTCCACCCCTGGTCGACAGCCCGCCCCACGTACCAGAGCCGGGTGTCCGGGTCCTTCAGCTTGGTGAGGATGACAGCGTGGTGCCCCCAGGGCAGGGTGAGCAGCGCCGGGTCCGGGTCGTCAGCGGATGGGTCGGCCATTTGTGCCACAGCTTGTGGCGAAATCTCGGCAGCGCGCGAGTAGGCCCGGTAGAAGGCCACCATGCGGTCGAGGTTGCGGGCCGAGAATCCTCGGATGTCGGGAAGGTCGTTCTGGATGTCGGCCGCGAGCCGCGGGATGACGGCTGCGCCCCACCCCTCCTCCTGCTGGCTGGCATCGACCATCCGCCCGATGTCCCAGTAGAGGTGGAGCATCTCGCCGCTGACGGCCAGCGCTGCCCGCGACCGGGCCGAGGTGATCCGGGCCCGTACCTCGGCCAGCAACGGCCCGTACGCCGCCAGCTCACTGGCGTTCACCCCGGCACCGTCCGCACCCGCCCCGTGAGCAGATCGTCCGCGAGCCCGGCTCGGAGATCGTGAAGCGATCGCACCCCGGCTTCTTCGGCATGGATCCGGGCGTCAGCGCCGTCGAGAACCTCGACCGTACGCTGCTGTTCCGCCCGGTCCGGAAACGCCAAAGAGATCGAGCGGATCTCTGCCTGGCTGATGTTCTTCATTCCAGCACTCGTGCCCGTTCCTAGCGCCTGCACCACCCGTCGACACCACGGTGTCTGGAGGGCATGGAGAAGAAACTGGGGGACCACGTCCGGCCTTGGGACTAGTCGAAGCGTCTTGTCCGAGAGCTGAAGTGGCCCCGGGAGGCGATCGACTCGACAGGCGAGCCCGACGAACTGGGCCGTGTTGGCGCGAGTCATGAGGAGATCGCCCAGCCTGACGACGTCCTGCGGGCGGCGCTGCGCCGGGACAATCGCCTTGGCCTCCTCGGGCCGGAACCCACCGCCGGCGACTGAGCTGACCTTGAGGACCCCCCACTCACCAGCCGCCGGTCTGCGGTCAGTGGTCGGTGGACTCTTGCCGGACTCGATGCGAAGCAGCCGGTCGCCTAGCGTGCCTCGTCTCCAGCTGGCTTCCGGCCTCATGAGCGCGAGCAGGAGGCCGTGTCGCACGGACCCAAGCATCGTGACGATACGTTCGACCGCTCGGATCGCCTCATCGACGGTGTCGAGGACCTCAGCGATCCGCCGCTGCTCCTCAACACCGAATTGGGGAAGGGCGAGGGCGCTGACATCGACTTCGTTGACGGCTGGGTACCCCGACCCGACCTCCGACCGATGAGCCTGGCGCGCCGCATCATCGCTCAACACGAAATGGCGCAGAAAGCTCGATACGCCATCGCCCGGTCGTGCACGGAGAACGGCGAAACCTGTCGACGCGACCGTTGTGCCGTCTCCGTCGAAGAGCGCATGAGACCGTTGCGCTGGACGTACGGTGCCGAACAGCACGTCTCCCGGGCGCAATCGTCGCCTGGCGCGACTGGGCGCCGAGCCGAAGGAGCACGCCGATGTCGGCCCGTGCTGGATCCGCCCGCCTGATACGGACGACAGATCGACGTATCGGAAGGCGAAGTCAGGGCGCGTCGCCGCGCCGAGGTTTTCCGGATTCACGTCAGCGAAGTCGCTCAGCTTCGCCGTGCCAAGCGACGTCCTCTCACTCATAGCCGAGCTCCTTGAGGAACTGGTCGAGCTTGGCGGATGCTTGGTCGCGATCGGCTTCGAGGTCGCGCAAGGTCACGGCGTACTTGTCGTGCCAGGTCTGGTACCGGGCCACAAGCACCTGGCGGTGGGCGGCGAGGCGGCGGTCGATCGAGTCGGTGAGGCGGGTCCGGAGGATGCCGAGCACCACGTCTCGGGCGCCGTCCCCGGCCAGGAGGACCCTCGCCCTCGATGCAGCCTGGAGCAGTGAGGTGTCGAGGGCCTTGAGGCCGCTCCTGAGGTTGGTCCGGGCCTTCGCAAGCGCCTTCAGCTCCGCATCGGTCAGCCAGTCATCCTCGTGCTCGCCGACCTCGGCCTCCTCATCGTCCTCGGCCGGCGTCGCGGGTGCGGCCTTGATGCGGGCGTCGACCTCGGCGTGCTCGACGGCCAGAGCCTCGCGCTGGGCCAGCAGCTCGGGCACCAGGGCTGCGATCACCGGCTCGTCGGCCAGGCGGCCGCCCTGCTCGGCCCGGTTGGCGGCGGTGGTGAGCCAGGCGCCGACGACGCCGCCGAAGCCACGGACGTCGAGGGTCTGGAGGTCGAAGGTGCACTCGTCCCACCAGCGGGCCATCAGCCCGGCCGCCTGGTACCGGTCGAACGGCCCGACCGCCGCCAGCCGTTCGGCCACCAGCCCGACCAGCTCGGCCCGCAGGCCCACGAGGTGCTCGTCGCCGGCGACGGCCACCAGTCGGTCGGCGACGTGCGCCCAGCAGCCGTCGACCTCGGCCCGGACCTCGGCCTCTCGCCCGGCCGCGCGGCCGGCGATCTCATCCGCGATGGAGCGGTCGAGGGGCGCGAAGTCCCAGTAGTCCTCGTCCCGGTCGACGAACAGCTCGGTGACGTTGATGCCGTGGGCCGCGAACGCCGGAGCGTGCGCGGCCACCTCGGCTCGGGGCACGCCGCCGTGGAGGTGTGCCCGGACGTCGTGAGGTTCGGGCGGCGGGGCGTTGTCGGCGTAGCGGCGGATGTTGGCGTTGAAGTCGTTCTCGGCCAGCTCGTCGACGGTGACCACGCGGGCGAAGCCCTCGACGTCGGCGAAGGCGGCGACGGTGGAGACGATGCGCTCCTCGTGCTCGGGCCGGAGGAAGTTCTGGGCTCGGCCCGCCTCGTACTCGGCATCGGCGTTGACGAAGAGCACCTTGCCCCGGCGCTCGGGCGGCTTGGCCCCGGGAGCGCGCAGGATCAGGATCGCGGCGGGGATGCCGGTGCCGTAAAAGAGGTTGGGCCCCACGCCGATGACGGTGTCGAGCAGGTCGGCCTCAATGATGCGGCGCCGGATCTCCCCCTCGGCCCCGCCCCGGAACAGCACGCCGTGGGGCATGACGGTGGCCACGACACCTCCCGGCCGCAGCACCGCCAGCATGTGCTGGAGGAACATGAGGTCGGCCTTCTTGCCCGACTCCGGGGTGAACCCGAACCGGAACCGCTCGGGGAACGGGAGGTCCCGGCTGTAGCTCTGCGAGAAGGGCGGGTTGGTGACGACCCGGTCGAACTTCTCCAGCTCTCCGCCGGAGGTGTGCTGCGGGGCCTGGAGCGTGTCGTCGTTGCGCAGGTCGGCATCGCGGATCCCGTGGAGGATCATGTTCATCTTGGAGATCGACCAGGTGGTGCCGTTCGACTCCTGGCCGGCCAGCACCAGGTCGTTCGCGTCGCCACCGGCCTCCTCGACGTGGGCCCGGGCGTAGATGAGCATGCCGCCCGACCCCGAGCACGGGTCGTACACCTTCATGCCCTGCTGCGGGTCGACGAGGCGCACCATCATCCGCACCACCGAGCGGGGCGTGTAGAACTCGCCGCCCTTCTTGCCGGCCGAGTCGGCGAAGTCGCGGATCAGGTACTCATAGGCGGCGCCGAGCAGGTCGGGGAACTCGAAGTCCTCGTTGCGGAGGCGATGGGCGTTGAAGTGGTCGAGCAGGTCTCGCCACTTCTTGTCGCTGATCGTCGACTGGCCGACGCGGCGGTTGAAGTCGATGTGGCCGACCACGCCCTCGAGGGCGGGGTTGGCGTCCTCCAGGGCGGCGAGCGCCTTGTTGAGGCCGTCGCCGACGTTGTGGTGGAGGTCACCGAAGATGGCGTCCCACTGGGCCGGGGGCGGGACGAAGAAGGCGTCCTCGTAGAAGTCCGGGTCGTCGAGCCGCTCGGCGACCTCGACGGTGGAGCGTCCCTGGCCGACGAGCTGGTCGCGAAGATTCTCGCGCTCGACCGCGAACTGGTCCGAGGCCCGCTTCAGGAACAGGACGCCGAAGATGTACTCCTTGAACTCCGAGGCGTCCATCTTCCCGCGCAGGATGTCGGCGGCCGCGAAGAGGTGTCGCTCGAGCTGGGGCAGGGTGAGCACGCCGCAACCCCAGCGCGCCCGGGGTCGGGCGTCAAGCGAGCGAGGCGGCCGGAGCACTCCCCGTTGGTCAAGGATCGCAGCATCAGGCCGGCTCGGGGGTGGCGGGCGCCCGGGGGGTGACGGTGAGGTGGTCGGCTCCGGTGAGGGCCAGGACGGTGCCGAGGTTGACGATCGGGTCGACCGCGTCGCTCTCTCCCCACACCGGCCGGGCCCCGAAGGTGCGGCGGAAGCCGCGCCCGGCACGGCCGACCTCGACCCCGGAGAGCTCGGGGTGGAACTGGACCCCGACGGTGCGCTGGCCGAGGCGGAAGCCCTGCACCGCCGTGGCGTCGTTGGCCCACAGGTGCGTGACGCCGTCGCCGCCCAGGAAGCGGCGCGGCACCTCCTCCACGTGGGCGGTGGCCACGACGAGGTCACCCACTCCCGGGCACACCGAGCGCACCGTGGTCACCCCGGCCTCGCCTCCGGCCCCGGCGGCGACAGGGAGAGCGCCCGAGACCGCCGCCGCGATCATCTGCGCCCCCAGGCAGATCCCCAGCACCGAGGCCTGGTCCTCGGCCGCGGCGAGCACCGCGGCCTCGACGGCGCCGAGGCGGTCGAGGGCCTCGGGGGAGGCGGAGCCCACGGGTTCGCCGCCCCCGCTGAAGACGTGCAACACGCCGTGTCGGCCCCGGTGGGCGATGCCCGGGTCACCCCACGGGACGACTCGGGTGCGCCACCCTGTGGCCCGCAGGCGAGTGACGATCGGCGCCCCCCACCCCGAGCCCCGCCACGGCGATCCACTGGCCTCCCAGACGACGGCATCCACGCATCCTCCTCGACAGGGTCAGTGACGGGAGGGCCACCGTCGGTTGAGGAACAATGGACCACACCGCCGCCCGATGGGTTTCGGTCCCGTGAACACTGGCGCTCGTTCCGGCGACGAGAGCGGCGCCGCGCCGTGGGTCCGGTCAGGCCGCGGGGGCGCCCGACGCCTGGGCGTCGGCGGCTTCGATGTCCTTGTGGAACCGCTTGTGGATGCGCAGGTCCTCGCCCAGCGCGCCGGTCGCGTACCAGAGGCCCTGGGCAGGGCCGACGCGGGTGCCGCGGGGGAGCTCCCGGACGATCTCCTTGGGACTGCCCTGCGCCCACTTGCCGGAGTCGAACACGACGATGCGCTGGTCGGTGACCACGATCGACCGGTAGTTGTTCACGATGAGGAAGACGATCCAGCCCAGCAGGGCCAGGTACTGACTCGCGGTCTGGGCGGCGAAGACCTCCTGGATCTGCTCGCCGGGGCGCAGCTGGGACTGCGCCTTGTCGCGGATCTTGTCCCTGATCGCCATGACGTGGGCTCCCATCGTCTCGCCGGGTGCGGCACAGCAACCTACCGGCTGTGAGGCACGCCGCCAGCCATCCGACCGACGGCCCGACCGACGTGCGCCGGCACGATCAGTAGTCCTTCCAGCCGCGACGCTCGTGTTCGATGATGGTGGGGCGCATCAACGTCGAGGGCCCGACGTCGACCCGACCGCGGTCGCGGGGGAACACCTGGGCCGCGGTCAGCAGGGCCTCGTCGACGAAGCGGAGGTCGGGGGCCACGGCCGGGTCGACGCCCATCGCCGGCCGCTCCCACCCGGTGAGGAAGAAGCCCCAGTCACCGAAGCTGGGCACGTCGACGTGGTAGGGCACCGTCTCCAGGTCGGCCTCGGCCAGCGACGCGTCGATCGACCAGTAAGCGTCCTGGGCGAAGTACGGAGATCCGCCCTGGACCGCCATGCGCCCACCCTCGGCCAGGGCCTGCGACGCCAGCCCGTAGAACTCCACCGAGTAGAGCTTGGCGGTGGCGGCGTCGTCAGGGTCGGGCATGTCGACGATCACCACGTCGAAGTCACCAGCGGCATGGTCGCGCAGCCAACCGAAGGCGTCTTCGTTCACGATCTGCACGCGTGGGTCGTCGAGCGATCCCTCGTTCAGGTCCGACACGCGCGTGTCGGTTCGGGCCAGGTCGATGACCGCAGGATCGAGCTCGACCTCGATCACCTCCTCGACGTCGTCGTAGCGCAGCACCTCGCGGAGTGCCAGGCCGTCACCGCCGCCCAGCACCAGCACGCGCTCGTGAGGCCCGCTCATCGCCGGGTGCACCAGCGCCTCGTGGTAGCGGTACTCGTCAATGCTCGAGAACTGCAGGTCGCCGTTGAGGAACAGGCGCACGTCGCTGCGGCCACCGAGGATCGTGCCCCGGTCGGTGAGGACGATGTCCTGGTAGCGGCTCTGCTCGGCGTAGACGATGGGATCGTCGTAGAGGGCCTGGCGAGCCGACGCCTCGAACTGGTCGGCCCGCACCGCCGCGTACCCCAGCCCACCGACGACGGTGGCGAAGGCGACGGCGAGGGCGCCCAGCCCCCGGCGCGACAGCTCGCCCCGGAACAGCCACAGGCACACCACCGCGGCGGCCAACGCGTTCACCGCACCGGCCACCATCGCCCCCTGGATCTGGCCGAAGACCGGCAGCAGCAGGAACGGGAACGCCAGGCCCCCCACCAGGGCGCCGATGTAGTCGACGGCGAACAGGTCAGCGGCGGCGTCGGCTGCAGCCTGGGCGCGGATCCTCTGCACCATGGCCATGAGGACCGGTATCTCGGCTCCGATGAGCATGCCGATGGCGGTCGCCACCACCACGAGCACGGGCTGGTACAGGTCGAGCCAGGCGAAGGCGGCGTAGAGGGCCATGACCGACAGGCCCCCCAGCAGCGCCAGGGCGAGCTCGATCACCGCGAACGACACCACCGGCCACCGCACCAGGCGCTTGGCCGACAGCGACCCGATGCCCATGGCGAACACGAACACCGAGATGACGATCGATGCCTGCTGGACGCTGTTGCCGATCAGATAGCTGCCGAGGGCGACGAGGGCCAGCTCGTACACCAGCCCGCTGGCGGCGCAGACGAAGACCGCCGCCAACACGATGCCGCGCGACAACCGCCGTCCGACGGGGAGGAACGCAGCCGTTGCACCATCCCCGGTGGTGGTGCCGTCGTCGTCGTCGGTCGTCGCCGCCATGGGAACCCCCGCCGACGCGACGATCGGCGGGTCGGGACCGTCGCCGGGATCAGTCACGAAGGCGGCGACCAGGTGGGGAGTGGCGGCCGGCGCACCGAGCTCAGGTGATCGAGGCGGCCACCACGGCGCCGACCGCGAGGTGGCTCGACGCGGTGACCAGCGAGGCCGGGTGGAAGCGGTCCTCGGTGACGATGTCGCCGAGCTTGCCGGGCGTGATGAGGTCGATCAGCAGGAACGCGGCCGAGAGCAGGACCACGCCCAGGACCCCGTAGCCCCCCGCCCGGGCCAGCCCGTTGGCCAGGCTGCCCTCCGCGCTCCAGATGCCGGTGGCCACCACGGCGCCCAGCGCCAGGAGACCGGAGGCCAACACGATCGCGGCGTTGAGGTTGCGTCTCGCCCAGATGAGGTCTCCCAGCTTGCCCGGGGTCAGCAGGTCGACGGCGAAGTACCCGAGGCTGAGCACGGCGATGCCGATGACGCCGTAGGCCAGCGCATCGAGGATGTCGTTGAGCACGTCGGACATGGGCCCTGCTTTCGTCGCGGTGGTGGTGATGAGGTGGAGGGAGGATTCGATGGCGGTGGGCGGGGTTCGGGCCCGATCACTTCCCCGAGCCGGGCCCGCCCCCTCGGGCGGTGTCGGAGAAGCTCTGGTAGTTGCCCCAGCGGTTGCCGATGAAGAGGAAGTGGTTCTGCCGTCCGGTGCGGCTGCCATCGATCTCGATGGAGGTCATGTCCCCGGTCCCCGGGAGGATGGCCACGATGTCGTCGGAGTACTGGAGGAAGATCCGACCCTCGGTGTCGTAGCGGTCGATCGGCCGGCGGTAGTCGGTGAACTGCTGTTCCACCGCACTCGGCGAGTCGGATGTGGTGTAGCGCCCGTCGCTCCCTGAGAACTCCCCGCCGGCCCAGTCGCGCAGCGAGCTGCTGCCTGACGAGCACGCGGCCAGGAGGATCAGTGCCAGCAGGGTGACGAGCGCACCGCGGCCGACCGCGGCGGTGCGCCTCACGGGTGCCCCCCGGAGGTGACCGCGTTGACGGGGGTGACCACGGTGGTGGTGATGGCGACCTGGTCGCTCTGGGGATACACGTGCCAGGTCCGCCAGCGGCAGCGGTCGGGGCGGGCCTCGGCGGCGAGCACCGTGAGGGCGTCGGGCGAGCCGGGAAACTCGCCGACGAGAGCCGCGGGGTCGTCACCGAAGCGGGTCCGCAGCCGGGTCGCGTGCTCGGCGGCACCGCCGCTGCGGATGTGGGCCTCGAAGCGGCACGACAAGAGCCCGACGGCCCGCTGGACCTGCGCCGGCAGCCCGGGTGTGCCCATGCCGCAGGCGACGAGCTCGTTGACCGTCACCCCGTCGGTGCGCAGGATCGCCTGGTGCGAGGCGCCGAGCAGGTGGAGCTCGAGCCAGCCCCCCAGGGTCTCGACCCGCAGGGCGGCCAGCGCCGGCAGCGGAGGAGCGTCGGTGCGGAAGCAGAGCTGGTCGGCCGCCACGTCGCGGAAGGCGATGTCGAGATCGGCGCGCACGTCAGGCGTCCGCCGACCGGGCCCAGACCGTCAGGTCGGTGGGGTGCACGACGGCGCCCGCGGCGACCTCCCAGCTGCCGGAGGTGAAGCGCTCGAATCCGAGCCGTTTCCCGTCGGGGCCCTGGTAGTCGGCGTACTCCATGTGGCCCTGGGCCGGCAGCCCGGTTGAGCCACCGGTGGAGTACGCGGCGCGGCCCCGCTCGTCGAACGCGTAGGTGACGCCGTCGTGGGTGACCTGCTGATCGGTGGGCTCGAGTCCGGTGCCCTTGATCTGCCGCCACAGCACCGTCTCGAGCACGCCCTCGTCGTCCTCCACGCTGAGCCACGTGCGACTGGTGTCCTCCAGCAGGTGCTCCATCCAGGTGAAGCCGTCCTCCTCGTAGCGGACCGAGCCCACGACGAGGTGGTCGGTCCCCTCGATGGCCAGCACGTCGCCGACCTTGATGGCGGTGGGGCTGACCCGTCCGTCGGGGGTCATGACCATCGCCGTCTCCTGGCGCTGGCGCTCGCGCTCGGCGCGCTTTTGCCCGGCCGACACCCGGGCCGCGACGACGAACGCCACCGCGGCGACGACGGCCACGAGCAGCACGATCACGATGACAACAACGGCCGTGTCCACGGCCCCTACGGTGCCACACCACGCCGGGACCATGGCACCGGCGCCGGCGAAGGGCTGCCACGATGGCGAGGACCCATCCCGCCTTCGGAGCACGGCGTTGCTGTTCCCCACCTTCGAGTACGCCGTCTTCTTCTCGGGCGTGTTCGTGCTCAGCTGGCTGCTGCGGCCCCACCTCCTCGCGTGGCGGGTCTTCCTCCTCGTCGCCAGCTTCGTGTTCTACGGGGCCTTCGAACCCGTCTACTGCTTGCTGCTGGCGGCGTCGATCCTCGTCAACCAGGCCATGGCGGTGGCCATCCACCGGTGCCGGGAAGAGGGCCAGCGGCGGGTGCTCCTCGGCGTCGCCGTGGTCGCCAACCTGGCCGGCCTCGGCTACTTCAAGTACACCGACTTCTTCATCGAGTCGGTCAGCGGCGTGCTCGAGACCGTCGGCATCGACACCGGGTGGGTGCCGCTCCAGATCATCCTGCCGGTGGCCGTCTCGTTCTTCACGTTCCAGGCCCTCAGCTACGTGATCGACACCTACCGCGGCGATGCCGAGCCGTCGTCGCTGCTCGACTTCGCCGTCTACCTCTCGTTCTTCCCCCACCTCGTCGCCGGGCCGATCGTGCGGGCCCGGGAGCTGCTGCCCCAGCTGACGGGGAGGGCGGATCCCCGCAAGGTCAACTCCGCCCTGGCCTTCCGGCTGATCATGGCCGGACTGTTCAAGAAGGTGGTGATCTCCAGCTTCGTCTCGGCCGCCATCGTCGACGACGTCTTCGCGGTGCCCGAGAGCTACCGGTCCTTCGAGATCCTCTTCGCGATCTACGCGTACGCCATACAGATCTACGCCGACTTCAGCGGCTACACCGACATCGCCATCGGCTGCGCCCTGCTGCTGGGGCTCCGGTTCCCGCAGAACTTCGACGCGCCCTACACGGCCACGTCGATGCAGGGCTTCTGGCGCCGCTGGCACATGACGCTGTCGTTCTGGCTCCGTGACTACCTCTACATCCCCCTCGGCGGGAACACGGGCGGCCGCAACCGACGCGACCTCAACCTGTTCCTCACCATGCTCATCGGCGGGTTCTGGCACGGCGCGGCCTGGACCTTCCTCGCCTGGGGAGGGATCCACGGCGTGGCCCTGGCCGGGGAGCGGCGGGTGCTCGCCGCCCGCGAGGCGGCCGGGAAGGTGCCGGGGCGCTGGTCGCCGGTGATCCGCTGGATCGTGACCTTCCACATCGTGTGCCTGGGCTGGGTGTTCTTCCGGGCCGAGTCGTTCGGCAATGCCTTCAGCCTCCTCTGGCGCCTCGTTGCCGCGCCCGGCATCGGCGACGCCGTCACCCCGATGCTGGTGTTCGTGATCGCGGCCATGATCGCCTCGCAGTTCGTGCCGATCGACGTGGTCAAGCGCGCCCAGGCCGCGTTCTCCCGCTCGGTGCCGGCCCTCCAGGCCGTCGCCCTCGCCGTCGGCCTCCTGCTCATCGACGCCCTCGGACCCGAGGGCGTCCCCCCGTTCATCTACTTCCAGTTCTGACCCCGGAGCCAGCCCCTTGCCATCAATGTACGGGTTCCGTACGCTGATGGGCTTGTGGACGAGGCGTACCTGTCCAGCGACGAGATCCGGGATCTGGTGTTCCTGCTCCTCGACGCCATCGACATCATCGAGGGTGACATGGTCGCCCCCGACACCTGGACCGCCCAGGCGTGGGACACGGCGCTGATGCTGGTCGAGCGCCTCCACAGAGACGAGTGAGGAGCAAGCGATGAACACTGACATCAACACGGAGAAGCGCCAGCGCCAGGCGCTGGGCCTGGCGAAGCGGGCCGCGACGAAGCGGGCCGAGGCCGAGGCCGAGCTCATCGCCGCGCTGCGCTTCGCTCACGACGCGGGCGCGTCGTTGCGGGCACTGGCCGAGGCCACGGGCATCCCGCACATGACGGTCAAGGACACGCTGGATCGAGCCGCGGGCGACTGAACCCCGACGCGGCGGGTGCCCCGTCGCTCGTGCGGGCGATCACTAGGTTGACACCATGCGACGACGGGTGCTGGGAGCGGTCTGCATCGCGCTCCTGCTCCTGGGCGCCTGCTCGGGCTCCGGCGCTGACGACGACGGCCCTGCTGGGCCGAGCACCGCGGGCCCCGATGGACCCTCGGAGCAGGTCACCGTCGACGGCGACGAGGTCACCGCGCCGGCCGATGCCCTGCCCGCCCTGGGGCGGCTGCGGGTGGCACGCACGGGTGGCCGGGCCCTCGTCGTCGACGACGAGGGCCGCGAGGTGCTCCTGCGCGGTGCCAACCTCAGCTCCCTGGGCGACTACCACCAGGCCGACCCCGCCTTCGCGCCCACCCGGCCGCCGACCGACGCCGACTGGGACCAGATGGCGGCCAACGGATTCAACGTCGTGCGCCTCATCGTGTCGTGGTCGGCCCTCGAGCCCCAGCGGGGCCGGATCGACCCGCACTACGTCGCCCGCATCGAGCAGGCCGTGGCCGCCGCCGCCGAGCGGCGCATCTACACCGTGATCGACATGCACCAAGACGCATGGGGCCGCTTCGTCGCGTCGCCATCCGACGGGCAGTGCGACCAGGGCACCGAGCCGGCCATCGGGTGGGACGGCGCGCCCCTGTGGGCGACGCTCACCGACGGGGCCGACACCTGTCGACCGTTGGGGAGCCGGGAGGGCGCGCCTGCGGTCAAGGCCGCCTTCACCTCCTTCTACGAGAACCGCGACGGCATCGGTGACGCCTTCGCCGCGACGTGGGGGCGCCTGGCCGCCGCCTTCGCCGATGACCCCGCCGTCGCCGGCTTCGACCTGTTCAACGAGCCGAACCTGGTGTTCGACGCACCCGCCTCCGAGTGGCTCTACACCGACCTCATGGGTTCGGTGCTCTCCCGGGTCCGCGGCGGCGAGACCCGGGCCGGGGGCTTCCCCCACATCGTCTTCATCGAGCCGATCGTCGGCTTCCCGCTGCCGGGCACCATGCCGTCGAACGGGTTCACCACCGACGACCAGATCGCCTTCGCCCCGCACATCTACGCCGAGGTCATCGGCCCCGAGATCCTGACCGTCGAGCAGACCTTCGACGTCTCGGCCCAGACCGCTCAGGACCGGGGCTGGCCGCTCTGGGTCGGAGAGTACGGGGTGTTCTCCACCGACGACGAGGCCCTCGACGTGCTGCGCCGGATCGCGGCGGCCCAAGACGAGCACCTCGCCGGTGGTGCCCAGTGGCAGTGGCGCCAGTGGTGCGGCGACCCCCACAGCATCGGGGTGCCCGGTCGCCGCCCGACCGAGGACCAGATCCAGCTCAACGACGTGGCCTGTCCCGCCGACGTCGACGCCGGGCCCAACGTTCCGCTTCTCCGCGTCGCCGGTCGGGCCTACCCCCGGGCCGCGCCGGGACGCCTCACCGAGCTCCGGTCGGACCCCGAGAGCGGCGAGCTCCGCCTCACCGGCGCCCTCGATGACGACCTGGCCCGCCGTAGCGAGATGGTCCTGTGGGTCCCCGGCGAGGACGAGCCGGAGGTCACCGGAGAGGGGATCGACGAGATCACCCTGACCCGCACCACCGGAGGTTGGTACGCGACGCTGGGCGTCGTCGACTCACCGTACGAGGTGGAGGTCAGGTGACCCACCCGGACCCGCACGGGGAGCAGCACGAGCGGCGGCCACCGCCTGGCGTGGCCGTCCGCCCACGCTCCGAGCCTCGCTCGCTGCGCTACCACGACCTGGCCGGAGCCCGTCCCATCCCGGCCGGGCGGGTGCTGGTGATCGGCGCGGTGGCACTGCTCCTCGCCGCTCTGCTCAACGCGGACGGCATGGCCGAGCTGGCCACCCGCCAACCCGTCGGCTGGAAGCGGGACGTGGCCAAGGCAGCGGTGTCGCCGTTCTGCGCGATCGGTCGGGTCACCCAGCTCAAGGACGCGAGGGCGGTGATCCGGCGGGCCGCGGACAAGGAGAGCCAGTCCTGCGACGAGGAGCCCGGCGCAGAGGCCTTCGACCCGGCGGTGGTCGCGACCACGACCACGACGCCGGCGGAGGCCACGGCTCCGCCCATCGCCCGTCGCACGCCGAGCGCCGAGCAGCCCCTCGGGGTCTGGCTCGGCGGCGACTCGATGACCATCGAGCTGGCCCAGTCGGTCACCGAGGCCGTCACCGGGCGCGCCGAGATCGACCTGACGACCCACCCGCAGGTCAGCTCGGGGCTGACCCGGCCCGACTTCTTCGACTGGCCCCGCTACTTCGCCGAGGAGGTCCTGCCGACCGACCCCGAGGCGGTGGTGGTGATGTTCGGGGCCAACGACTCCCAGGGCATGGAGGTCGACGGCAAGGCCTTCGCGCCGTCGACGCCCGAGTGGCAGGAGGAGTACCGCCGCCGGGTCGGCGTGATCATGGATCAGCTCCGGGGCCCCGGGCGCCTCGTCCTCTGGGTCGGCCAGCCGCACATGCGCGACGCCGGCTTCGACGCGCGGATGGGGGTGCTCGACGACATCTATGCGTCGGAGGCCGAGGGCCGGCCGTGGGTGCGCTTCCTCGACAGCCGCCCCGTCCTCAGCCCCGACGGCGAGGACTACCAGGCCACTGCCGCCGACGGCCGGTCGCTCCGCCAGGGCGACGGCATCCACCTCGACCGCGACGGTGCCGCGGCCCTCGCCGAGGCGGTGGTCGCGGCGGTGGAGGCCGAGGTCGTGGGGGCCGAACCACCGGGCTGACCACGCCTGGAGCCGGCTTCGACGCATGCCCGACGCCGGATCCGGCCGCCAGTAGGGTCCGTCGCCATGGCCGACCCCTCCGTCGTGACCCTCATCGCGATCGGGGTCGCAGGGCTGGCCGTGGGATCGTTCCTGAACGTGGTCATCGTGCGGCTGCCCGATGGCGAGTCGCTGTCGAGACCGTCGTCGCGGTGCCCGCAGTGCGAGGAGCCGATCCGGCCCGCCGACAACATCCCGGTGGTCTCCTTCATGCTCCTCCGGGGCCGGTGCCGCCAGTGCGGCGAGCCGATCGCCCTCGCCTACCCCCTCGTCGAGGTGGGCAATGCCCTCCTGTGGGTGGCCGCCGCGGTGCGCTTCGGGATCTCCTGGGCGCTCGTTGCGTTCCTGGTCCTGTTCTCGACGCTGTTGGCCCAGGCGGTGATCGACCTCGAGCTCTACCGGTTGCTCGACCGGATCACGTTCCCGGTCCTCGGGGTCTCGGTGGTGCTGATCGGGGTGACCTCCGCGGTCGAGGGCGAGCCGGAGCGGCTCCTGCTCGCCCTCGGAGGCTCGGTCGGGTACTTCCTGTTCCTGTTCATCCCTGCGTTCATCTACCCCCGGGGCATGGGCCTGGGCGATGTGAAGCTGGCGGCCCTGATGGGGCTCTACCTGGGTTGGGTGCACCCCATCCTCTGCCTCTACGCGGTGATCGCGGCGTGCCTGTTGGGCATCGTGGCCGGGCTCGTCGCGTTCTTCGCCCGTGGCCGCAAGAGCGCCAACTTCCCGTTCGGCCCGTGGCTCGCGCTCGGGTGCGTGTTGATGCTGCTCGCCAGCGCTGCAGTGCTCGACGTCTACGGTGCCTCGACCGCCGACTTCCTCGCCCTGGTGCGTGCCGGGGGCTGAGCGCAACGAGCCGGGTCGGAGCCCGAGCAGGTCAGGCCCTAGGTTCGCGGCGTGCTGCGCTTCCTGACCGCCGGTGAATCCCACGGCCGGGCCCTCGTCGTGATCGTCGAGGGCCTGCCCGCCGGGCTGGAGGTGACCGTCGCCGACATCCAGGAGGAGCTGGCCCGCCGGCGCCTGGGCTACGGCCGGGGGCCGCGGATGCGCTTCGAGGTCGACGAGGTGACCCTCCAGAGCGGGGTCCGCCACGGCCGCACCCTCGGCTCGCCGGTGGCGGTGCAGGTCGCCAACACCGAGTGGGACCGCAACCCGGACAAGTGGCAGCGGGAGATGTCCGTGGCGGCCGAGGACGGCCCGACCCGCATCCCCCTCACCCAACCCCGCCCCGGGCACGCCGATCTGGCCGGCATGCAGAAGTACGGCTTCGTCGACTCCCGCGACGTGCTCGAACGGGCGTCGGCCCGCGAGACCGCAGCCCGGGTCGTCGCCGGCACCCTCGCCAAGCTGTGGCTCGCCACCCTCGGCGTCGACATCGTCTCCCACGTGGTGCGCATCGGCGCCGTCGCTGCCTCGCCCGGACCCCCTCCCGCGCTCGCCGACCTCGAGCGCATCGACGCCGATGAGGTCCGCTGCGGTGACCCGGTGGCCTCCGCGGCCATGGTCGCCGAGATCAAGGACGCGGCCAAGGAGGGCGACTCGCTCGGTGGCATCGTCGAGATCGTCGCCCACGGTGTGCCCGTTGGGCTGGGCAGCCACGTCCACTGGGACCGCAAGCTCGACGCCCTCCTGGCTGGGGCGCTGATGAGCATCCAGGCCGTGAAGGCGGTGGAGATCGGCGACGGCTGGGATGTCGCCGGTCGGCGGGGGAGCGCCGCCCACGACCCCATCACCTGGGACGCCGAGGCACAGGTCTACCGGCGCACCAGCACCCGGGCGGGCGGCCTCGAGGGCGGGATGACCTCCGGCGAGCCGGTCATCGCCCGGGTGGCCATGAAGCCCCTGGCCTCGCTCAACCGCCCCGTGCTCGGCACCGTCGACGTGCTGACCAAGGCCGAGACGGTGTCGTTCAAGGAGCGCACCGACGTCACTGCGGTGCCCGCCATGGGCGTGGTCGCAGAGACGATGGTGGCCCTCGTCCTCGCCGATGAGGTCGCCCGCAAGTTCGGCGGCGACACGGTCGCCGAGACCCGCCGCAACCGCGACGGCTACCTCGCCGCGCTCCGGGACGGCCCCCTTGGCTGACGGCGTCGCTCCCGAGACCGCGCCGCGCCGCTCCGTGCCGATCGTGCTGGTCGGGATGATGGGCTCGGGCAAGAGCACCGTCGGCCGTCGCCTGGCGGCGCGGCTCGAGCGGCCCTTCGTCGACGCCGACGACGAGCTGGTCCGCCGCTCGGGACGCACGATCCGTGAGTGGTTCTCGACCGCGGGGGAGTCTGGCTTCCGCCGGGCCGAGGCCGACCTGCTGGCCGACCTGCTGGCGGCTCCGGGCCCTGCGGTCATCGCCACCGGCGGCGGAGTGGTCGTCACCGCCGAGAACCGGGCCGCCCTCGTCGCGCGCGCCCGGGTGGTGTGGCTGCGCGCCGGTGCCCCCCACCTCGTCTCCCGCCTCGACCGCAGGGGCCAGCGTCCGCTGCTCGACGACGACCCCGCGGCGGCCATCGAACGACTGCTCGATGAGCGTGCCCCGCTCTACGAGGAGGTCGCCCACCTCGTGATCGACGTCGAGCCCTTCCACCTGGCCCACGAGAAGCCCAAGCGGGAGCTGGCGGTGCGCATCGCCGAGAAGGTCCGGGCCGCGGAGGCCGATGAGGTCGACGCGGCCGCCGGGGCGGATCGGCCCGACGGTCCCGGTCGGCCCGTTCAGCCTGACGGGGGGGACCGGTGATCGAGCTCGCCGTGGCCCTGAGCGACCGGACCTACCCCGTGCTCGTCGGCTCCGGTGCCCGTCACCGCCTGCTGGAGGTTCTCCCCGTCGGCGCCCGACGCGCGGCGATCGTGACCCAGTCCAGCATCGGGTGGACGGTCGACCCCGGCGTGCCGAGCCAGGTCTTCCCCATCGGCGACGGCGAGGAGACCAAGCACCTCGGCACGGTCGAGGACCTCTGTCGCGACCTCGCCCAGTGGGGCCTGACCCGGGCTGACGTGATCGTCGCGGTGGGCGGCGGGGTGGTCACCGACGTGGCCGGGTTCGTGGCCGCCGTCTACCACCGGGGCGTGCCCGTGGTCCACGTGCCCACGACGCTGCTCGGCCAGGTCGACGCCGCCATCGGCGGCAAGACCGGGGTCAACCTCCCCGAGGGCAAGAACCTCGTCGGCGCCTACTGGCAGCCCTCGGCGGTGCTCTGCGACACCGAGACCCTCGGCACCCTGCCGCCGCGCGAGCACCGCTCCGGTCGAGGCGAGATGGCCAAGTACGCCTTCCTGGGCGTCGACGACCTGCCCGACCTCCCCCTCGACGAAGCCGTCGCCGCGTGCGTCCGCTGCAAGGCCGACATCGTCGCCTCCGACGAGCGTGAGGGGGGCCGCCGGGCGATCCTCAACTACGGCCACACCCTCGCCCACGCCATCGAGACCGAGGGCGACTACGGGCTGCGCCACGGTGAGGCCGTCGCCGTGGGCCTGATCTACGCGGCCGAGGTCGCTCACCGCCTGGGCCGCATCGACGCCGAGCGGGTGGCCGAGCACCGGTCGGTGGTCGCCGGCTACGACCTGCCCATGAACCTCCCCCCCGACCTCGAACCCGGGCGCCTGGTCGACCTCTTCGCCCGCGACAAGAAGGCGATCGCGGGCGTGACCTTCGTGCTCGACGGGCCACGGGGCGTCGAGCCCGTCGCCGTTCCCGACCGCTCCCTGCTCCTCGGCGCCATGGAGGCCATCCGCCGTGCCTGACCGACCGATCCGCGAGGTCCCACGATGACGCCAGGCATCGTCCTGCTGCTCTCGGGACCCAACCTGAACCTGCTCGGTGAGCGTCAGCCCGAGATCTACGGCACCGCCACCCTCGACGACCACGTCGCCACCGCCGCCACGGAGGCCGAGCTCCACGGGCTGGTGGTGGAGCACGTCCAGTCCAACCACGAGGGCGTCCTCGTCGAGGCCGTCCACGGCGCCCGGGGCCGGGTCGCCGCCGTCGTCGTCAACGCCGGCGCCCTCACCCACTACGGCTGGTCGCTGCACGATGCCCTCGCCGCCTTCGGAGGTCCGATCGTCGAGCTCCACCTCTCGAACCCGGGGGGGCGCGAGCCGTGGCGCCACACCTCGGTGATCGCACCGGTGGCCGCCGGCACCATCGCCGGCTTCGGCGGCGACGGGTACCGCCTGGCCCTCGACGCCGTCGCCCGCCTGCTCCGCCCGTAGACTCGTCTAATGGCCAATGCCCACGTCATCGACCTCGAGAACGCTGGACGCACGATCCTGGCTTCCCTTCTCGGACGCCAGTTTGGGTCGACCCGCGTCATGGACGGCGAGGTGGAGGTGGGGCCCGATGGTGACGATCAGATCGCCATCGTCCTCCGCTTGCTCCTCAGCGACCCCACCGGGGATGGCGGTTGGCCCAACGACGACGTACGGGCCCTCCGCGACGCTTACCGGAGGATCAGGTTGGAGGTCGACGTCGATGCCATCTCCTACCTCGCGTTCGAGTCGCAGCGGGATCGGGACGAGGCCGCTGGGGATCTGGCGGGTCCTGACCCCGCACGTTGATGCCCAACAACCTCGTTGACCGCCTGATCGAGCAGGCGGACCAACTCGCCGGGACCTGGAAGGACACGCCGGGGCGGCCGCGCGAGGTGGACCTCCGACGCGCCGTCTCTGCGTCCTACTACGCACTGTTCCATGAGGTGACGAACCTGCTGGCCCGGTGGCTGGCGCCGAACCTGCTCGAAGCGGATCAGCAACGACTCCGGCGCCATCCGTCCCACGGCGGGATCAAGCGGGTGTGCGGCTGGGTCATCAACCCGGGGGGCGCCCCGATCAAGCTTCACTTCGCTCGGTCCCTGGCGACCATTGCGTCGGGACACAGCGAGATCGCCAACGTCGCACAGGTCTTCCTGGACCTCCAGCAACATCGCCATGAAGCCGACTACGACCACCTCGCAGTCCTCACCAAGGAGGCGGTCCTCACCGACATCGCCGACGCGGAGAGGGCTGTCGCCGACCTACGAACCTCGCTCGGCACCCGCGAGTTCGAGGCGTTCGCGACGCTGCTGGCGCTGTGCAGCTCAGGCCGTGGGGACCAGTGAGCACGGACGTCCTCCCGGCCATGGACACCGCGGCTCGGGTCGATCGGGTGCGGGCCGGCTTCGACGAGGCCGGCGTCGATGCCGTGGCCGTCACCGACCTGACCAACGTCCGGTACCTCACCGGCTTCACCGGCTCGGCCGGGCGGCTGCTCGTCACCGGCGACCGGATGCTCCTGGTGACCGACGGCCGCTACGCCACCCAGGCGCCGGACCAGGTCGCGAGGGCGGGGGCGGCGGCGGAGGTCGCGGTGGCCGGCACCCTCGCCGACCAGGATGCCGTGCTGACCGGTGCCCTGCCCACCGGCACCCGACTCGGGCTCGAGGCCGCCTCGGTCACCTGGGCCGCCCAGCAGCGATGCTCCCGGCCCCCGTGGACGGTGCCCCTCGTGGCGACCGAGGACCTCGTCGAGGCGGTCCGCCAGCGGAAGGACGAGGGAGAGGTCGCCCGCCTGACCCAAGCCGCAACCATCGCCGACGCGGCCCTGTCCACCGTCAGCCCGATGCTGCTCTGCAGGGCGACCGAGAACGAGGTCGGCTTCGCCCTCGACACCGAGATGCGTCGCCTCGGGGCCGAAGCCGTCAGCTTCGAGACCATCGTCGCCTCGGGCCCCAACGGCGCCCGGCCGCACCACCGGCCGTCGGACCGCGTCATCATCGAGGGAGACCTAGTCGTCATCGACTTCGGCGCCCTGGTCGACGGCTACCACTCCGACATGACCCGCACGTTCATGGTGGGCGATGTCACCGCCACCCAGCAGCGCATGTACGAGGTGGTCGTGGCGGCCCAGGCCGCCGGCGTCGCCGCGGTGCGGGCCGGGGTGCCCGCCGCGGAGGTCGACGCCGTGTGCCGTGGGGTCATCACCGAGGCCGGCTGGGCCGACGCGTTCAGCCACGGCACCGGCCACGGCGTCGGGCTGGTGATCCACGAGGACCCCAGGGTCAGCCGGGTGTCGACCGCTATGCTCGCCACCGGTCACGTCGTCACCGTCGAGCCCGGCGTCTACCTCGCCGAGCACGGTGGCGTCCGCGTCGAGGACACGGTCCTCGTCACCGACGAGGGATGCCGACCCCTCACCAAGGCCCCGAAGGCCCCCACGCCACCTGCGCCCCGACCGCCCGCCTGACCGGCGCGGCCCACCGAGAAGGACCCCGATGGCCCTCAACACCAGTGACATCAAGAACGGCATGGTCCTCGACATGGAGGGCAAGCTCTTCCAGATCGTCGAGTTCCAGCACGTGAAGCCGGGCAAGGGGCCCGCCTTCGTGCGCACCAAGGTCCGCAACGTGCGCACCGGTGCGGTGATCGAGAGGACGTTCCGCGCCGGCGAGAAGATCGAGCGCGTCATGATCGACAAGCGCGAGATGCAGTACCTCTACCGCGACGGCGACGACTACGTGTTCATGGACAACACGACCTATGAGCAGATGACCGTTCCCAGCGCGGCGCTGGGTGAGGCCGGCCGCTTCCTGATCGAGGGCGCCTCGGTGGTGTTGCAGATGCACGGCGAGGAGATCGTCGGCACCGACCTGCCCGCCGCGGTCGAGCTGGCCGTCAGCGACACCGAGCCCGGCATCCAGGGCGACCGCGTCTCGGGCGGCACCAAGTCCGCCACCCTCGAGACCGGCCTGGCGCTGCAGGTCCCGTTGTTCGTGAACGTGGGCGACAGGCTCAGGGTCGACACCCGCTCGGGCGAGTACATCACCCGTGCCTGACCGCCCCGGTGGGGTCGGCTCACGCCGCGAAGCGCGCGAACGGGCTCTTGCCCTCCTCTACGAGGCTGACACCAAGGCGCGCACGGGTGTCGAGGTCCTGGCCGCTCAGCCCATCGAGGTCGAGGCGTACGCCGCGGACCTGGTGCGGGGGGTCTCGGAGCACTGCGCCGAGCTCGATGCCCTCCTCGGTCGCCACGCTCGCGGCTGGGTGGTGGCGCGGATGCCGGTGGTCGACCGGAACCTCCTGCGCATGGCGTCCTACGAGCTGCTCCACCGCTCCGACGTCCCTCCCAACGTGGTGATGAACGAGGCCGTGGAGCTGGCCCAGCAATACTCCACCGACGACTCGGGCCGCTTCGTCAACGGCGTGCTGGCCGTCATCGCCACCGAGGCGGGCCGCACCGGCGGCTGATCGGCGCTCAGTCCTCGAGCGCCACCTCGACGGAGAACGACCCCACGGTGCGGTCCGCACCCTGGACCTCGACGCGCCACGCGGTGGCCACACCCGGTGCGAACACCACCGTCTCGGCTTCGCCGGAGCCCTGCTCGTCCACGCGCTGGATCTCCTCGTCGGAGGACGGGTCCCTGATCACGACCACCGGGTCGAGGACGCCGTCGTGGGGGACGACCTCGGCGATCACCGTGCGCCCGCCGAGCACGGTGAGGCCGATGAACTGGGCGTCGGCGGCCGGGGTGATCGTCCCGGCGGCCACGTTGGTCGTGCCGTTGCCGAGGACGAGGTCGTCCTGCTCGCGGAGGCCGATCTGGAACGAGCCGGTGGCGTCGTCGAAGCCGCCGTCGATGCGGATGACGTAGGCGCCTCCTTCGGTGCTCTCGAAGAACGACGCATCGTCGCCGAGCTCGGTGAGCTCGATCTCGCGGCGGTCGGGGTCGAGCACCATGACGTCGAGGTCGGGACGGTCGAAGGTGATCTCGTAGGGCCGCTCGGCGTCGAGGTCGATGGTGTAGTCGACGACCTCATCGGGCCGGCCGACGGCACCCAGGGTGGCCTCGTCGAGCGCGAGGGGGCGACCGACGGGATTGCTCACCCGCAGCTGCACCTCACCGGGGGAGAAGCCGCGGTGGCCGACCACCAGGCGGTAGGTGCCGGACGATTCCGGCTCGACCCGGGAGTAGGCCGACATCTGGTCACCGCCGGGCGTCACGAGGAAGGCGTCGACCGCGTCGTCGTCGCCCTCATCGCCCTCGGGCCGGGCGCTCACCGTGAAGCTCTCGCCGGCCCGGACGTCGAGCTTCGCCACGGCGTAGCCGGCATCGTTGAGGGCCACGGTGGTGGGCGAACCGGCGGCCAGCTCGGCGGTGGCCTCGGCCAGCTCCGGGTAGCCGAGGAGCCGCAGCACCGAAGTCTCGGTGAGCTCGGGTACGATCTCGGCGGCGTAGTCGGTGAGGGTGGCCAGCGGGTCGACCCGCCAGTCGCCGCCGTCCTCGGCGACCACCACGGCCAGGTCATCGACACCGAAGCGCCCCCAGCTCTCGGCGAGGCAGAACGCGTCGCCGTCGCCTCCGCCCTCGGTGACCTCGTCTCCGCCCTCCGCGACCTTGTTGCCGGTGTCACCGGCGACGCGGTCGGTGTCGATGCTCAGGCACTCGCCGTCCCAGGCCACCCGAGCCCGATGCTCCTCGTCGTCCTCGGTCCAGGTGAGCTCGCCCGCGAGCGCGGTGACGACGACCCGCCGGCCGCCCTCGTCGCGCCTGCTGACCTCCGTGTCGAGGGTGTCGATGGTGGCCTCCGTGTCAGTGCCCAGCTCGCCGCCGACCCACACCTCGAGAGCGCGACGGTGGGCGCGGACGACAGCTCCGGCCTCACCAGTGGCGAGGGCGCCCGTCGCGGCGGCGTTCGAGCCACCGGCGGCGACCAGCAGGTCTCGCACCGCGGCCTCGGGATCAGCGGCGCCGTCACCGGCATCGGGCGGTGGGAGCGTCGGCGCCGCGAGGCCGAGCGTGTCAACCGCGTACTGGGCGGCGGTGAACAGCGGGCTGACGTACCACCCGCCCGGGCGGGCCACGACCACCAGGAAGGGCGGAACGGTGCCATCATCGCCCTGAACCGCCAGGTCGCTCGCCGCCAGCTCACCGGTGAGGGTGTCGCCCTCCGCCTCGTCGTCGGGTGATCGGTCGAGGACCGCCTCGGTGGCGTCGGCCAGACCGCGCCGATCGACCGCCAGGTCGGCCCGGCCACCGGTGATCGTCACCCGGGCCGCATCCGGACCGATGTCCTCGGTGCTGTACGTGATGGCGTCGAGCGTGACCTCGACCCCGCCGAAGGTCTTGGCGCGAGGGGCGAACCCAAGCCGGCGGGCCCGGCCGGCGGCCGAGCTGTACACCTCACCGAGGGCCTCGACCTCCGCGGGGTTCATCGTCGCCAGTGCGGCGACCGGATCCTCGGCCTCGATCGCGACGGCCAGGGCCTCGACCGCGGCTTCGGGGCTCGATGCTCCACCGGGGTCGCCGTTGACCGCCCGGTAGACCCCGAACCCGACGGCGGCCACGGCGAAGCCGCCCACGGCGATCAGGGCGATGGCGAGGAGGCCCGGACGGCGGGTCAGGCGATGCGCTCCACGGTGACGGTGACCACGTCGGGCACGAGGTTGAAGACGCCGGTCTGGAACTCGACCCGGGTGTAGCTGTCGGCGGAGAACTCGAGGGTCTCGGCCCCACCGGGTCCGGCGGAGTCCTCCAACACATCCTCGGCGCCGGTCACACGCTGCAGCAAGCGGGTGTCGCCGCCGCCCTGGGGCGTGACGGTGACCCGGATGGTCACCCCGGCCCGGACCTCGATCCGGAAGCGGCCGAAGAGGGTGTCGGCCTCCTCCGGCGTGTTGTAGGTGAAGCCGAAGCCCGACGAGGCGGGGGCCCCGTCGGTCAGGTTGGTGATGGTGAAGTCGGGCACCTGGGTGATGGCGATGGTGAAGGAGTCCGTGGCACCGTCGACGCCGGCGACGCGCAGGTCGTAGGCGCCGTCGGTCGGGGCGTCGAGCTGGATGGTGCCGTCGTCGAGCTCGGTGCTGGCCACGTCCTCGCCGTCCTCGTCGGTGACGCTGACGGTCACGTCGGTCGAGTCGACGGTGATGCCGTAGCGGCCCAGCTCCTCTAGGTCGACCTCGTAGATCACCACGTCTCCGGACTCCTCGATCTCCCCGTCGGCCTCACTTTCGACGAAGAGGAAGTCGGTGGTGACCCCGCCGATGGTGATGTCGATGTCACCGGGCTCGCCGTCCTCGGCGAAGAGGATGGCGGTGTGCTCGCCGCTGGCCGTCGGCTCGACGGCATCAGCGATCGAGGCCAGGAACTCACCGTCGGGATCGACGACCAGGCCGGCGATCTCCTGGTCGGACCCCGAGGTCGCGGTGACGGTGAAGGCGGAGCCGGCCTCTCCGTCGACGGTGACCGCCGCGAAGCCATCGTCGTTGAGGGTGATGGCCGTGGTCTCGCCGCTCTCCGCTGCGTCCTCGGTCTGAATGAGCTCGGGGTTGTCCTCGATGAGGGTGGACACGGCATCGTCGTCGCGGGCGATGAGGGCAGCGGCGAGATCCTCCGATGCCTGGGCCAGGGCCGGGTCTTCGGTGGTCTCGGTCGTGCCGTTGTCGCCCCCATCGCCTCCGGCCTCCTCATCGTCGCCGCCGAGCACCGTCACGCCGACGACGGCGATGGCGATGAGAAGGATCACGGCCACCACGCCGAGCCCGATGAACAGCGGTGCCTTGCTGGACCTCTTGGGTGGTGGGGCGCCGGGAGGGCCGCCGAAGCCGGGCTGGCCGCCGTAGCTGGGCTGGCCGCCGTAGCTGGGAGGGCCCCCGTAGCCGGGGGGCGGGCCGCCGGGAGGGCCCTGGCCCGGAGGCGGCGGGAAGCCGGGCTGGGTGCCGGGTCCAGGAGCGGGGCCACCGGGCGTGCCGTACCCCGGAGGTGGCGCCGGTGTTCCCTGGGGGGGCGGGCCGCCCGGCGCGCCGTAGCCTGGGGGTGGCGGAGGGGTGCCCTGGGGAGGCGCCGCCGGAGGGTTCGCGCCAGGGGCGATCGGCACCGTGGGCGGCGCCGGGGGCGGCGGTGGCGGGGGCGCCGGGCGTCCCGTGGGCCAGCCCGGGGTGGGGTCGTCAGGTGGCGTGTTGCTCATGGTCCGTCCTCGGTGCAGGACCCGCCGGCCCAGGGCGAGAGGGAGAGAGAGAAGGTCGCGTCCGCGGAAGGTACCACCCACGGTGTCATCCGCCGAACGTTCGGGAGGGGGAGGGGATCACCCCTCTGGTCGCGCGACCACGCCCGGAGCGGGCCGCTCGGGCGCCGGCGGGTATTGTTCGCCTGGGCCTCCCTGCTCGTTCCGCCCCTCCCGGGTCCGCCCGCCGGTCACCCCCACCAGGCCGAGCACGGCGCCGACCGCCGCAGCCACGGTACCCGGGCCGACACCGGTGCGATCGAGGCGGTCGAGGGCGCCGAGGACCACCAGGCCGCCGACCGCCGCGGCGAGCACCCCGAGACCGCCGACGAGCCGACCGGTCCGCTCGCCCAGACCGGCGCCCAGCAGCAGCAGGGCGCCGCCGAGGGGGATGGCGTAGACCACCAGGCCCGTCCACCGCGGCGCCCAGGCCGAGACGGTGCCCGAGAGGATGAGGTCGCCGACCCGCCGCAGGGCGATGGCGGAGCCGGCGCCGCCCCGTGACCAGGGCAGGAACGTCGCCACCAGCAGCAGGGCCCCTCCCGCCGCCCCGGCCGCCGGCGACAGGGACCGGATCCCGGGCGACCGCAACGGGGACACGGCGCGGAACCTACCACCGGACCCCCATGACCAGGTGCCTGCCCCTCGTCGGTCCGCACCGGTGGTGCCAGACTGCACCATGGCGATGAACCGTGGTCGCGGCCGGGCCGTGGCGCCCCGCCGCCGCGCCTGACCGGTGGAGGCCCCCTTGCCACCGCTCGTCGACGATCGGGGCGGGCTCGCCCTGCGCCCGTGGCACCCCGACGACGGTCGGGCCCTGGTCGCGGCGTGGTCGACGCCGGACATCGCGGCCCACTCGGCGGCGCCGGCCCACGCGGACCTCGAGGCGGCCCAGCGGTGGATCGGCGGCGGCGAGGTGCGGGTCGCGGCGGGGGTCTCGCTCGACCTGGTGGTCGGTCCGGTCGCGGGGGGTGCGGTGTGGGGTGAGGTCGGACTCGCCCGCCTTCACCTGCGCAGCCGCGACGGCGCGGGGCCGCAGCGGCGGGTGTGGGAGCTGGGCTGGTGGATCGTGCCCGACCAGCGGGGGCGGGGGCTCGCGACCGCGGCGACCGGGCTGCTGGCGCACTGGGCGGTGAGCACGATGGGCATCACCGCCGCGGTGGCGCGCATCGAACCCGGGAACCTGGCGTCGGAGGCCGTGGCCCGTCGCCTCGGGCTCACCCGGCGGGGCCGCTTCGACGCGGACGTCGACCTGTGGGCCGGCCCTCTCGGGGCCGCCGCTCGCCCGAGCGGCCCGCCGGGGCCCGTGTAGGGTCGGCCCCGTCCGTGAAGCGGGTCCGGTGAGGCCCGCACGGCAGGAGAGCTCGTGGCTGAGAGAGAGCGACGCATCGCACCGCCCTACGGCGGGGTCTTCGTCCCCCGCACCCGGGTGCTCGATCGCGAGGACGTCGCCCGGGCGATCTGGCGGATGGCCCACGAGGTCGTCGAGCGCAACCACGGACTCGAAGGGGTGCTGGTCGTCGGCCTCCAGACCGGTGGGTGCTGGATCGCCGATCGGCTCGCCGACGCCCTCGACTCGATCGAACGGGTCCGGCCCGACGTCGGCGCCCTCGACGTGGCCTTCTACCGCGACGACATCGGCCTGCGACCGGTGCTGCCCGAGGCGGTCACCGACATCCCCGAGGGCATCGACGGGCGCAGCATCGTGCTCGTCGACGACGTGTTGTTCACCGGCCGCACGATCCGCGCTGCGCTGGGCGCCCTCCACGACTACGGCCGGCCACGCTCGGTCCAGCTGGCGGTGATGGTCGACCGGGGCCACCGGGAGCTGCCGATCCGCCCCGACTACGTGGGCAAGAACCTCCCCACCCGTCGCGATGAGGTCGTCGACGTGCACCCCGAGGGCGTGGACCTGGGCGAGATGGTGCGATGACGCGCCGGATCAGGGGGACCCTCGCCCGCTCCGAGCGCGAGACGGCACCGTGAAGCACCTGCTCGACACCGCCTCGCTCTCCCGGGACGACGTCGAGGAGCTGCTCGAGCTCACCGACGCCTTCGTCGAGGTCAGCGAGCGCTCGATCCCGAAGGTGCCGGCCCTGCGGGGTCGCACCGTCGCCTCGTTGTTCTTCGAGGACTCGACCCGCACCCGGCTGTCGTTCGAGACCGCGGCCAAGCGGCTCTCGGCCGACACCATGACCTTCAGCGTGTCGAGCTCGTCGGTGAACAAGGGCGAGTCCCTGCGCGACACCGCCCTCACCATCGAGGCCATGGGGGTCGACGCCGTGGTGGTGCGCCACCGCTCGGCCGGCGCCCCCCACCGCGTGGCCTCCTGGATCGACGCCAGCGTCATCAACGGGGGCGACGGCTGGCACGACCACCCCACCCAGGGCCTCCTCGACGCCTACACGCTGCGGTCGCGCCTGGGTCCGCTCGACGGTCGGCGCGTCGCCCTCGTGGGCGACATCAAGCACTCGCGGGTGGCCCGGGCCGACATCCACGCCTTCACGATCCTGGGCGCGGAGGTCACCCTCGTGGCCCCCCCGACGCTGCTGCCCCCGTCGATCGAGGGCTGGCCGGTCACCGTGGCCCACCACCTCGACGAGGTGCTCCCCGACGTCGACGCCGTCTACCTGTTGCGGATGCAGCGCGAGCGCATGACCGAGTCGCTGGTGCCGACGCTCCGGGAGTACACGTCTCGCTACGGGCTCACCGTCGACCGCGCCCGGCGCCTGGGCCCTGAGGTCGTGATCATGCACCCGGGCCCGATGAACCGAGGCGTCGAGATCGCCCCCGAGGTCGCCGACGACCCCCGGGCCGTGATCGTCGACCAGGTCCGCAACGGCGTCGCCGTGCGCATGGCGGTGCTGTTCCGCCTCCTCGGCGCCGAGGGTCGGCCCACCGGCCGCAGGGCCGCCGTCGGCGCCGCCGATCCCGCGAGCCCGAAGGACACCGATCCCCCGAACCCGTCGGCCATGGAGGAAGAGGTCACGAGTGCCTGACGGCTCGGTCGTCATCAAGGGCGGGCGCGTCGTCGACGCGACCGGCGAGCGCGCCGCCGACGTCGTCGTCGCCGACGGGCACGTCGTCGCCGTCGGCGCCGACCTGAACGGCGACCGGGTGCTCGACGCCGGCGGGTGCCTCGTCGCCCCTGGGCTCGTCGACCTGCACGCCCACCTCCGCCAACCCGGGAAGGAGGAGGCCGAGACGATCGAGTCCGGCAGCCGCTGCGCCGCCCTGGGCGGGTTCACCGCCGTGGTGGCCATGCCCAACACGACCCCGGCCATCGACTCCGCCGCGGTCGTGCGCGAGGTGCTCGAGCTGGGCCGCACCGCCCTGTGCGCGATCCACCCGTCGGGGGCCATCACCGTCGGACGGGCCGGCGACCAGCTGGCCCCCATGGCCGAGATGGCGGAGCGTGGCGTCCGGCTGTTCACCGACGACGGCACCGGCGTGCAGGACGACCTGCTCATGCGCCGAGCCATGGAGTACGCCGTCGGCCTGCCCCACGACGTGGTGCTGGCCCAGCACTGCGAGAGCGCGGCGCTCGCCGCCGGAGGCCACATGCACGAAGGGGAGTGGTCGTCGCGCCTCGGCCTCGCCGGCCAGCCCTACGCCGCCGAGGAGGCCATGGTCGCCCGCGACATCGCCCTGGCCCGCCTCACCGGCGCCCGCATCCACATGCAGCACATGTCGACCGCCGGGTCGGTCGCCCTCATCGCCGCGGCCCGGGCGTCGGGGCTGGCCGTCAGCGCCGAGGCCACGCCGCACCACCTGCTGCTCACCCACGCCGAGTGCGCCGGCTTCGACCCGGTCTTCAAGGTCAACCCTCCGCTGCGCACCGAGGCCGACGTGGCCGCCGTGCGCCGGGGCGTGGTCGACGGCACCCTCGACGCCATCGCCACCGATCACGCCCCCCACACCTCCGACGCCAAGGACGAGCCCTTCGACCAGGCGCCCCCGGGCATGCTCGGCCTCGAGTTCGCCCTCGGCGTGGCCCTCGCCGTGTTGGAGCTCCCCGTGGTCGAGGTGCTGGCCCGCCTGTCGTGGCGCCCGGCGGCGATCGCCGGGGTCTCCGACACCCAGGGCGGCCCGGTCGCGGCCGGCCGGCCGGCCAACCTCTGCGTGATCGATCCCGAGGTGCGCTGGACCGTCGCCGCCGGCCAGACCGCGAGCCGCAGTCGCAACATCCCGTACGTCGGGCGCATGCTGCAGGGGAAGGTCCGTCACACCCTCTGCGCCGGTGAGCCGGTCGTCGTCGACGGCGACGCCCAGCGCTGAGTGCCGTTCTAGAACGTCATCGCCGTTCTAGACGTTGGGCGTCTAGAGGGCGTATGCTGCCGGCATGGCCCTGAGCATCAAGAGCGACGAGGCCGACGGGCTCGCCCGTGAGCTCGCCCATGTCACCGGCGAGTCCCTGACCGCGACGGTCACCCAGGCCCTGCGGGAGCGCCTGGAGCGCGAGCGCCGGGTCAGGGGGCGTGACCTGCTCGTGCGGATCCACGAGATCCAAGAGCGAGTGGCTCGACTGCCAGTGCTGGACGACCGTCCCGCCGACGAGATCCTCGGTTACAACGAGCACGGCCACTTCGATTGAGCCCCTTGTGGTCATCGACACGTCGGCTCTCATCGCCATCCTCCTGCGCGAGCCGCGGGCCGAGGCCGTCGCCCGCGCCGTCCGCTCCGATCCGCTCCACCTCCTGGGTACTCCGACCCGGACAGAGACGATGATCGTGGCCCGGGGCCGCCTCGGTGCTGAGGGCATCGTCGAGCTGCACGCCCTGATCGAGGAGATTGGAGTCACCGACGTGCTGTTCGATCGCCGACTGGCCGACCTGGCCGGCGAGGCCTACGCCACCTACGGCAAGGGCAACCATCGAGCTCGGCTGAACCTGGGCGACTGCTTCACCTACGCGGTGGCCAAGCGCACCGGTGAGCTGATCCTCTGCGTCGGCGACGACTTTTCCCGCACCGACGTCGCGGTCGTCCCGCTGGGCGACTTGGACTGACAAGGACCGGGCGCCGCCGGACCCGTTCTCGGTACGAGATCTGGTGGTTTCCCCCGGGTCCGGTACCAAGAACGGGGAGCAGCCGGACCGGGCGCAGCCGAGCCGGTTCCTGGTACGAGACCCGGTGAGCTCCTCGGATCCTGTAGCAGGAACCGAGCGCGTCGCGACGCAAGAACCGCATGACCGTCCCGTCCGCTCTCCCCGCGATCAGGTGTCGCCGCGGAACCCCGACAGCAGCTCGACGGTCGTGGTCCGGTAGTCCTCGTGCGTGGCACCGGCGTCGGCGAGGATCTGCGCCGCCAACCCTGCCGGATCCCGGAAGAGGGCCAGCACGAGGTGCTCGGTGCCGAGGTAGCTGTGCCCGAGGGACCGCGCCTCGATGAGCGCCCCCGCGAGGGCCTCGGCGGCGAGCGGGGTGTACGGCGGCTCGCTCGTGGTGCGTGCGCGGCGCGGGGTGTGGGCGAGGACAGCCGCCTCGACCGAGCCACGGGTGAGGCCGGAACCGGTGAGGAGGCGGTGGGCGAAGGCGCCCTCGGGCTCGAACAGCCCGAGCAGGAGGTGCTCGGTCCCCACGAACGGGTGGCCGAGGGCGGTGGCCGCATCGGTGCCGGCTTGCAGCGACAGTCGGGCGCGGGGGGTGAGGCGGTCGAGCGTGCCCGGAGCGGGGGAGAACCGCTTGTGGGCGGCCTGCCGGCTGACACCCAGGCCCACGCTGATCTGGGCCCAGGAGAGACCCGCCCGTCGGCACCGCTCGACGAAGTGGCCGACGAGCGCGTCGCTGGTCTCGGCCAGCTCCTGCGCCGTGGTCGATGCCGTGGCCAAAAGCCGCAGGGGATCATCTCCCGCGGTGTCCGCCTCGACGACGGCGGTCAGCTCGGAGAGCTCAGGCGCAGGAACCATCTGTCAACGTGTAGTTGACGTCGGGCCTCCTGTCAACCGTGCGTTGACGAGACCGGCGGCCGTGACGGACCCGGGGCATCGACAGGCAGACTCGATGTCATGGCAACCGACCTGCTGTACCTGCGTGACGCCGAGCTGGCGACCTTCGAGGCCACCGTGACCGCCGTCGACCCCGACCGGCGCCGCCTCGCCCTCGACCGCACCGCCTTCTACCCGACGGGTGGCGGTCAGCCTCACGACACCGGCCGTCTCGGCGGGCTCGGCGTGGTGGGTGTCGCCAAGGAGGGGGACGAGGTCTGGCACCTGGTGGGGGAGGGGCCGTGGCCCGAGGTGGGGGCGGTGGTGGCCGGGACGCTCGACTGGGACCGGCGCCACGCCCTCATGCGGACCCACACCGCCCTGCACGTGCTGTGCGGGGTGATCTGGAACGAGTGGGGCGTGCCGGTGACGGGCGGGAACATGGAGCCGCTCTCGGCGCGCATGGACTTCGCCTTCGATCCCCTGCCCGACGGCTTCGGCGCCCGCGTCGAGGAGCTGGTCAACGCCGAGCTGGAGACCGATCGTCGGATCGAGGTGTCGTTCTTGCCCCGCGGCGTCGCCGTGGAGGATCAGGACCTCATCCGCACCAAGGTCAGCCTGATCCCCGAGTCGGTGGCCGAGATCCGCGTCGTCGACATCGTCGGGTTCGACAAGCAGGCCGACGGCGGCACCCACGTCCGCTCGACGGCACAGGTGGGACGCGTCCGAGTGGTCAAGACCGAGTCCAAGGGCAAGGGCAACAAGCGGATCCGCATCGAGGTCACGGACTGATCGGCGCCGCCGTCCCCCCGACCCTCCCCCGAAGTGGTAGCCGATGTGGGGGTGGGAGCGCCCGATCCGGCTACCAGTACGGCAGGGCTCCCGAAGTGGTAGCCGGTGTGGGTGTGGGAGCGCCCGATCCGGCTACCAGTACGGGGGGCGGGGGGCCTGCGAAGGGGTGGCGGCGCTCGGGAGGTGGGCTGCTACGGTCGGCACCTGACCGTGAAGCGGGTCCCGTGAGGCCCGCACGGCAGGAGAGACCGAGTTGAGCGTCGTGCCCTTCGCCCCCTGTCCCCTGGCAGGGGGCTTTTTCGCACCCGGGTGGACCTCGTGACCTCAGGGCCGATCCGACCGGCCCTGCTGGTGCTGGCCGACGGTGAGGTGTTCGAGGGCGAGGCCCTCGGCGCCCTCCCCGCCGGCGGCATCGCCACCGGTGAGGTCGTGTTCAACACCGTGCTGACCGGTTACCAGGAGGTAATCTCCGACCCGTCCTACGCCGGGCAGATCATCACCTTCACCTACCCCCACATCGGGAACTACGGGGTCACCGGCGCCGACGACGAGAGCGGCCGTCCCTTCGCCCGGGGGGTCATCGCGCGCGAGCCGGCCCGGCGGCGCTCGAGCTGGCGCAGCGAGGGCGACCTCGACGCCTGGCTGGTCGGCCACGGGGTGCCCGGCATCGGGGGCATCGACACCCGCCGCCTCACGCGACACATCCGCGACCGCGGCGCCGTCCCCGGCGCCTTCGGGGCCCTCGGGATGGCGCCTGACGGCACGACCGTCGACGAGGCCGCCCTGCGCGGCGCGGCGGCCGCCGAGCCCGGCACCGACGGGGTCGACCTCGTCGCCCAGGTCACGACGGCTGCG
Organism: Iamia sp.; assembly: GCF_035575815.1. Taxonomy (NCBI): domain Bacteria; kingdom Bacillati; phylum Actinomycetota; class Acidimicrobiia; order Acidimicrobiales; family Iamiaceae; genus Iamia; species Iamia sp. The sequence continues at coordinate 41,111 of NZ_DATLXO010000105.1, read as the reverse complement.
CCCTACACCGTCGGCGACGGGCCCCGCCGGGTGGTGGCCTACGACTTTGGCATCAAGACCACGATCCTGCGCCACCTCTCGGCCCTGGCAACCGTCGAGGTCGTCCCCGCGTCGACCCCGGCCGCCGAGGTCCTGGCCCGCCAGCCCGACGGGGTGTTCCTCGCCAACGGGCCGGGTGACCCGGCGACGGTGCCTGACGCGGTCGCGGCGATCCGCGACCTGGTGGGGGCCGTGCCGGTGTTCGGCATCTGCCTCGGCCACCAGCTCCTCGGTCGGGCCATCGGCGCGGAGACGGTGAAGCTGACCTTCGGCCACCACGGCGGCAACCACCCCGTGCGCGACGTGCGCAGCGGCCGCATCGACATCACCAGCCAGAACCACAGCTTCGCGGTGGACGCCGACACCCTGCCGTCGGGGGCGGAGCTGACCCACGTGAACCTCAACGACGGCGTCTGCGAGGGCTTCGCCCTGCCCGCCGAGCGGGCCTTCTCGGTCCAGCACCACCCCGAGGCCGGCCCCGGCCCCCACGACGCGGCCCACCTCTTCGACCGCTTCGCCGAGCTGATGGAGGAGTCGGCCTGATGCCCAGGCGCACCGACATCTCCTCGATCCTGCTGATCGGCTCGGGCCCCATCGTGATCGGCCAGGCTTGTGAGTTCGACTACTCCGGCACCCAGGCCTGCCGCGTGCTGCGCGAGGAGGGCTACCGGGTGATCCTGGCCAACTCGAACCCGGCCACGATCATGACCGACCCCGACTTCGCCGATGCGACCTACATCGAGCCCCTCGACGTCGAGGTCCTGGCCCAGATCATCGACCAGGAACGCCCCGACGCGGTGCTGCCCACCCTCGGCGGCCAGACGGCGTTGAACCTGGCCATGGAGCTCTTCGAGGCGGGCCTGGTCGGCGTGCCCGACACCCCTGAGCTCATCGGCGCCAACGCCGCCGCGATCACCACCGCCGAGGACCGACAGGCGTTCAAGGTGGCCATGAAGGAGATCGGCCTCGCCGTCCCCGAGTCGGGCACCGCGGCGCCGCCCCCCGAGCTGAAGGGCGCCTCCAAGGCCCAGCGGGTCACCGCGGCCATGGCCGCCGCCCGGGGCATCGTCGAGCGCGTCGGGCTCCCGGTGGTGATCCGGCCCGCGTTCATCCTGGGGGGCAAGGGCACCGGCATCGCCGCGACCATGGAGGAGTTCGAGGCCGTCGCCGCCCACGGCCTCGACGCCAGCCCCATCACCGAGATCCTCATCGAGGAGTCGATCGCGGGGTGGAAGGAGTACGAGCTCGAGGTCATGCGCGACCGGGCCGACAACTGCGTGGTCATCTGCTCGATCGAGAACCTCGACCCCATGGGGGTCCACACCGGCGACTCGATCACCGTCGCCCCGGCCCAGACCCTCTCCGACGTCGAGTACCAGCTGATGCGCGACGCTGCCTTCGCCTGCATCCGCCGTGTCGGCGTGGAGACCGGCGGGTCGAACGTGCAGTTCGCCCTCGACCCGACCAACGGCGACATGGTCGTGATCGAGATGAACCCGCGGGTCAGCCGCTCCTCCGCGCTGGCCTCGAAGGCCACCGGGTTCCCGATCGCCAAGATCGCGGCCCGCCTCGCCGTCGGCTACACGCTCGATGAGATCCCCAACGACATCACCCGCATGACCCCCGCCAGCTTCGAGCCCGTCATCGACTACGTCGTGACCAAGGTGCCCCGCTGGGCCTTCGAGAAGTTCCCGGGCCAGTCGGTGACCCTGGGCACCCAGATGCAGTCGGTGGGCGAGGCCATGGCCATCGGCCGCACCTTCCCCGAGTCGCTGCAGAAGGCGTTGCGCTCCCTCGAGCAGGGCCGTCTCGGCCTGAACTGCGACCCCGGCGAGGCCGCCCTCGACGAGATGGCGACCGATGCCCTGCTGGCCGCGGCCGCGGTCGCCACCCCGGACCGACCCTTCCAGCTCGAGGCCGCCCTGCGCCGCGGCCTCACCGTCGATGAGGTCTCCGCAGCCACAAAGGTCGATCCCTGGTTCCTCGACCAGATGTCGCTCATCACCGAGGAGCGGGCCCACCTGGCCGAGGTCGGCCTGGCCGCCATGGACCGCGCCGGGTGGCGCCGGGCCAAGCGCCTCGGCTTCGGCGACGCCCAGCTGGCCTGGCTCTGGGGGGCCGGGGAGGGAGCGGTGCGCGCCGCCCGCCAGGCCGCCGGGGTGCACCCCACCTACAAGACCGTCGACACCTGCGCCGCGGAGTTCGCGGCCGAGACGCCGTACCACTACTCCACCTGGGAGGACACCGACGAGGTCACCCCCGGCACCCGGCCCAAGGTGGTGATCCTCGGGTCCGGTCCCAACCGCATCGGCCAGGGCATCGAGTTCGACTACTGCTGCGTGCACGCCAGCTTCGCCCTCCGGGACGCCGGCTTCGAGACCATCATGGTCAACTGCAACCCCGAGACCGTCTCGACCGACTACGACACCTCGGACCGGCTCTACTTCGAGCCTCTGACCACCGAGGACGTCGGCGCGGTGCTCGACGCCGAAGCCGCCCAGGGCGACCTCGTCGGGGTCATCGTGAGCCTCGGTGGCCAGACCCCGCTGAAGTTGGCCGACGGCCTCGACCCAGCCCTCGTGCTGGGCACCAGCCCTGCCTCCATCGACCGGGCCGAGGACCGAGACCGGTGGGGGGCGCTGTGCGACGAGCTCGGCATCCCCCAGCCCGCGGGCGGCACCGCCGTCACCGTCGACGACGCCCTCGCCATCGCGTCGGACATCGGCTACCCCGCGCTCGTGCGCCCCAGCTACGTGCTCGGCGGGCGAGCCATGGAGATCGTCTACGACGACGAGCAGCTGGTGCGGGCCATGGCCGAGCTGTCGGGGTTCGGCAGCCTCGGGCGCGAGGGGGGCCTCTCGGCCGACCGCCCGGTGCTCGTCGACCGCTTCCTCGAGGACGCCACCGAGGTCGACGTCGACGCCCTGCGCGACGCCACCGGCGAGATCGTCATCGGCGCCGTCATGGAACACGTCGAGGAGGCCGGGGTGCACTCGGGTGACTCGGCCTGCGCCATCCCGCCCTACTCGCTCCCCCCCGAGACCGTCGCGGCGATCGAGGACCACACCCGTCGCATCGCCGACGCCCTTGCGGTGGTGGGCCTGATCAACGTGCAGTTCGCCGTCCGCACCGAGACCGCCGCCGATGGCTCCCCGCGCCACGACGTCTACGTCATCGAGGCCAACCCCCGCGCCAGCCGCACGGTGCCCTTCGTGGCCAAGGCCACCGGGGTGCCCCTCGTGAAGGTGGCCGCCCGCCTGATGGTCGGCGCGTCGCTCGCCCAGCTGCGCGACGATGGGCTCCTGCGGCCGCCGATCTCGGGCCTGGTGGCGGTCAAGGAGGCGGTGCTGCCGTTCAACCGCTTCCCCGACGCGGATCGGGTGCTGGGCCCCGAGATGCGCTCCACCGGTGAGGTCATGGGCGTGGACGAGACCTTCGGTTTGGCGTTCGCCAAGAGCCAGATGGCCGCCGGTGACCGACTGCCCACCGGCGGCTGCGTGTTCATCTCCCTCGCCGATCGCGACAAGCCCGGTGGGGCCGTGGCCGCCCGCCGCCTCGTCGAGCTGGGGTTCACCCTGGCCGCCACCGCGGGCACTGCGGCCTTCCTCGAGGCCGCCGGCCTGGAGGTGGCCGAGACGCTCGACAAGCTGGGTGAGGGCACGGGCCGCACCGCCGTCGACGTGATCCGCGACGGCAGCTGCAGCCTGGTGGTCAACAGCCCGAAGGGTCGTGGCCCTCGCGCCGACGGGGCCTACATCCGCCGGGAGGCGGGCGTGGCCGGCATCCCGATCCTCACCACCGCAGCGGCCGCGCTGGCTGCGGTGGAGGGGATGGCCGACTGGCGCACCCACCCGCTCCGGGTGCGGTCGCTCCAGTCGATCCATGCCGCCGGCGAGATCCGCTCCTGATGCCCCGTGTTGAAAGGTCAATGCGCTACTGCCGGGGTGGTCGAGTGACCTGTCGGGCCGGGAGGCGCGGCGGGTGAGGTGGCGTCGGGGAGGTGACGGTCCGCCGGTCGACATGGCCGTCTCGGTCGGGTCGGTGCGGCTGCCCAACCCGGTGATGACGGCGTCGGGCACCGGCGGCCACGGTGCCGAGCTCGACGCCTACCAGCCCCTCGGCGAGCTCGGGGCCGTGGTCGTCAAGTCGCTCTCGGCCGAGCCGTGGCCGGGCAACTCGGCGCCTCGCGTGCACGCGACCCCGGCCGGGATGCTCAACAGCGTCGGCCTGCAGGGCTCGGGGGTCACCACCTGGCTGGCCGACGACCTGCCCGCCCTGGCCGCGACCGGGGCCCGCGTGGTGGCCAGCATCTGGGGCCACTCGGTCGAGGACTACGCCAGGGCCGCCGCCGCCCTGGCCGGGGCCCCCGAGGCGGTGGTCGCGGTGGAGGTCAACCTCTCGTGCCCCAACACCGAGGCAGGGCGCGACCTCTTCGGCCACGACCCGGCGGCCACCGCTCGGGTGCTGGCCGCCACCGCCGCGTGCGGCCGGCCGAGGTGGGCCAAGCTCAGCCCCAACACGCCCCTGGTGGTCGATGTGGCCCGGGCCGGGGCCGACGCCGGGGCCGAGGCCGTGACCCTCGTGAACACCGTCATGGGCATGGCCATCGACCCCGAGACGCGCACCTACCGCCTCGGTGCCGGCGGGCGGGGCGGCGGCCTCTCGGGCCCCGCGATCCACCCGGTGGCGGTGCGCGTCGTCCACGACGTCCACCGCGCCGAGCCGGGCCTGCCCATCGTGGGGGTCGGCGGCGTGGTCGACGGCCCCAGCGCGGTCGAGCTGCTGCTCGCCGGTGCCCGTGCCGTCCAGGTCGGCACCGCGTCGTTCGCCGATCCCCGAGCTCCCAGTCGCGTGCGCGACGACCTGGAACACTGGTGCCGCCGGCGGGGCGTCGTGTCCGTGGCCGAGCTGAGCGGAGGCATGAGATGACCGAGACCACCAGCAGTGCCCCCGAGGTCGACGAGGAGGTGCGCCGTCGCCTCGCGCTCGTCCTCGACGTCGACGACATGGTCGCCGCGGTGCGCCTGGCCCGCGAGCTGCAGCCGTGGTTCGGCGTGGCCAAGGTGGGACTCGAGCTCTACAGCGCGGTCGGGCCCGACGTCGTCGCCCCGTTGCGCGAGCTGGGCTACGACGTGTTCGTCGACCTCAAGATGCACGACATCCCGACCACGGTGAACCGGGCGTCACGCGTGCTGGGGGCCCTCGGCGCGGCGTACGTCACCATGCACGCCTTCGGTGGCCGCGACATGCTCCGCGCCGGCGACCAGGGCCTGCGCGACGGTGCGGCGGCGGCCGGGTTGCCGGAGCCGACGTCGCTCGCCGTCACCATCCTCACCAGCGACAGCGGCGCGCCGTCGCACATCCTCGGCCAGCGCCTCACCACGGCCATGGAGGCCGGGTGCGGCGGGGTGGTGTGCTCCGCCGCCGACCTCGAAGAGGCACGGACCTTCGCCCCCGCCATGGTGCGCGTCGTGCCCGGCATCCGCCTCGCCGGCAATCAGACCCACGACCAGGCCCGTCCGGCCACCCCCGCGACGGCCGCCGCCGAGGGAGCCGACCTGCTGGTGATCGGCCGGACGGTCACGGGCGCCACCGACCGTCGGGCGGCGGCCGCCGCGGTGTCCGCCGAGGTCGCCTCCGTCTGAGTCGCGGGCCCTCGCGGTGTGGCGTACGCCACGTCGGGTCGGCTGAGGCGATATAGGGTGCGCGCATGCCCCAGCCCCCCCAACTGACGCCCGAGCAGCGTGAAGCCGCTCTGGCCAAGGCCGCTGCTGCCCGAAAGGCCCGGGCCGAGCTGAAGGAGAGGCTGAAGATGGGTTCGCTCAGCCTCTCCGAGGTCATCGGCCAGGCCGACGGCGATGCGGTGATCGGCAAGACCAAGGTGCTCGCCGTCATCGAGTCGCTCCCCGGCGTGGGCAAGGTCAAGGCCCGCCGCACCATGGAGGAGATCGGCATCGCCGAGACCCGCACCCTCAAGGGCCTCGGTGCTCAGCAGCGCAAGGCGTTGCTCGACGCCTTCAGCTGACCTCCTCGGTGATCCGGCGCGCCACCCGGGCTCTCGACCCCGGTCGTTGACCGACCCAAGCGACTGACGCCGTGCTCGTCACCGTCTCGGGCCTCCCCGGCTCGGGCACCAGCACCCTCGCTCGCGCCGTGGCGGCGGCTCTCGAGCTCGACAGGATCGACGGAGGCCAGGTCTTCCGCTCCCTCGCGACCGAACGGGGCTTGTCCCTGGTGGCCTTCGGTGCCCTCGCCGAGACCGACGCCTCCATCGACGTCGAGCTCGACACCCGCCTGGCCCGACGAGGGGCGCAGGGTGACGTCGTGCTCGAGTCCCGCCTGGCCGGCTGGATCGCCACCAACGAGGACCTGCCCGCCCTCCGCGTCTGGGTGTCGTGCGCGGATGCCGAGCGGGCTCGCCGGGTCGCCGGTCGGGAAGGCACGGCCATCGATGCCGCCCAGGCCGAGAACCGGTCTCGCGAGGCCAGCGAGGCCGAGCGCTACCTCACCTACTACGGCATCGACATCTCCGACCTGTCCCCCTATGACCTGGTGCTCGACTCCACCCGCACGGCGGTCGAGGAGCTCACCCGCCGCATCGTGGACGGTGCCCGGACCTGACCGCACCCGTGTTCGCCCGGCGGGGAGGCGACCGGGTACCGTTGAGGGTTCCGTCTGGACGACCTGAGAGCGACGCGCCCATGAGCTGGCAGCACGACACCATGATGAACCCGGCGATCGAGGGCCTCACCACGCGGGCCGATGAGTCCAAGTTCAAGCTGGTCACCCTGGGCGCCACTCGCGCCCGGCAGATCAACTCCTACTTCGGCCAGCTCGGAGAGGGCCTCGGCACGCTCGTCCCGCCGCAGGTCACCAGCGTGGCCCGCAAGCCGCTGTCGATCGCCTTCGAGGAGATCGCGGCCGACAAGATCATCCCCGTCGACCCGCCCACCGAGGAGGAGCTGGCCGAGCTGGCCGCCGCCGAGGCGGCCGCCGCGGCGGACGCCGCGGCCCTCGATGCCGAGCAGGGCCCCGGAACCAAGTGAGCTGAGCGTCGGCCTTCGGCCGACGCCGTCGCTCGCGGGCCATCGACCTCGATGCCGTTCGATCCTCCCTCCTCGGGCGCGCCCGACCTCGCTGGGCAGCGCGTTGTGCTCGGGGTCACCGGCGGCATCGCCGCCTACAAGGCGATTGAGCTCTGCCGGCGCCTCGTCGACGCCGGGGCCCACGTCTCGCCGGTGCTCACCGAGGGAGCGCTGCGCTTCGTCGGGGCCACCACCTTCTCGGCCCTCGCCAGTGAGCCGGTCCGCACGTCGCTCTTTGACGACGCGGACCCGATACCGCACACCCGGCTGGGCCAGGCTGCCGATGTCGTCGTCGTCGCCCCGGCCACGGCCCGCCTGCTCGCGGACTACGCGGCCGGCCGCTCCGCGGACCTCTTGACCGCGACGCTGCTCGCCACGCGCGCCCCGGTCGTGCTCGCACCCGCCATGCACACCGAGATGTGGGAGCACCCGGCGGTGCAGGAGAACCTGGCCACCCTCATCCGCCGGGGCGTCGTCGTGGTGCCGCCCGAGGACGGGCGCCTGGCGGGCGGCGACATCGGTGCCGGGCGCCTGGCCGACCCGGCCACCATCGTCGCGGCCGTTCGTCTGACCCTGGTCCCCCGCGACCTGGAGGGCGTTCCGGTGCTCGTGACCGCGGGCGGCACCCGCGAGCGCATCGACGCGGTGCGGGTCGTCACCAACCGCTCGTCGGGCAAGCAGGGCTACGCCATCGCCGCCGAGGCCGCCGCCCGAGGTGCCCGCGTCACCCTCGTCACCACCGTTCCGCGACCGGTGCCGCCCGGCGTGACCGAGGTGGTCACCGTCGAGAGCGCGGCCGACATGGAAGGCGCCGTCGTCCCCCGGGCCCCGGACCAGGAGGTGATCGTGATGGCCGCGGCCGTCGCTGACTTCCGTCCCGTCCGCCCCGCCGCCGGCAAGATCAAGAAGCACGACGGCCCCCCCACCATTGCGCTCGAGGCCACCCACGACTTCCTCGTCGACCTGGGGGCGGCCAAGCCCGCCGGCCAGGTGCTGGTCGGCTTCGCCGCCGAGACCGACGACGTGCGGGCCAACGCTCGCGCCAAGCTCGTGCGCAAGGGCCTCGACCTCATCGTCGCCAACGACGTCAGCGCCCCCGGGGTCGGCTTCGAGCACGACACCAACCAGGTGGTGCTCGTCTCCGGGGGTGGCATCGACCATGATGTCCCCCTCAGCGACAAGCGCACCGTCGCCCGGGCCGTGATCGATGCCGTGGTGGCCCTGCGCCCTCCCGTCGCCCGGGGCACCGTGGCGCCGCCCCAGACCCGCACCCAGAAAGCCAAGGAGACCAACCAGTGACGCGTTTCACCTTCACCTCGGAGTCGGTGACCGAGGGCCATCCCGACAAGATGGCCGACCAGATCTCCGACGCCATCCTCGACGCCATCCTCACCGAGGACCGCATGGCGCGGGTGGCGTGCGAGACGCTGGTCACCACCGGCCTGGCCCTCGTGGCCGGCGAGATCACCACCACCGCGTACGTCGAGATCCCCAAGATCGTGCGCGACACGATCGTACGCATCGGCTACGACAACGCCGAGTACGGCATCGACGGCAAGACCTGCGGCGTCATCACGACCATCGATCCGCAGTCGCCCGACATCGCCCAGGGCGTCGACACCGCCCTCGAGACCCGCACCGGCCGCTCCGGCGAGGACGACCTCGACAGCCAGGGCGCGGGTGACCAGGGGATGATGTTCGGCTACGCCACCAACGAGACGGTCGACCTGATGCCGCTGCCGATCTGGCTGGCCCACCGCCTCGCCGAGCGTCTCGCCGAGGTCCGCAAGGCCGGGGCCCTGCCCTACCTGCGTCCCGACGGCAAGACCCAGGTCACGGTGAACTACGAAGGCGGCAAGCCCGTCGACGTGAGCACCGTGCTCATCTCCACCCAACACGCCCCGGGCATCGACGTCGACAGCACCATCAAGCCCGACCTCATCGAGCAGGTCATCAACCCGGTGCTTCCCGACGGCATGGCCAGCCCGCAGCTCAGGGTGTTCGTGAACCCGACCGGCACGTTCGTGCTCGGCGGTCCCCACGCCGACTGCGGCCTCACCGGGCGCAAGATCATCGTCGACACCTACGGCGGCTGGGCCCGCCACGGTGGCGGTGCGTTCTCGGGCAAGGACCCGTCCAAGGTCGACCGCTCCGCCGCCTACGCGGCGCGCTGGGTCGCCAAGAACCTCGTCGCCGCCGGTGCCGCCGAGCGCGTCGAGGTGCAGGTCGCCTACGCCATCGGCGTGGCCCACCCCGTGTCGCTGCTGGTCGAGACGTTCGGCACCGAGCGGGTCGACCCGACCCAGATCGCCAAGGCCGTGGACGACATCTTCGATCTCCGCCCGGCGGCCATCGTGCGCGACCTCGACCTGCGTCGGCCCATCTACGCCAACACCGCGGCCTACGGCCACTTCGGGCGCTCCGGTGATTTCCCCTGGGAGAACACCGATCGCGTCGACGCCGTGGCCTCCGCCCTCGGCCTGTAGCTCGCGAGGGCCCCGTCGTCGCCTGCGGTGGCGGGACCTCGTCTTCGCTCGATGCCCGTTGCCGACCCGAACCGCGACCGGGTGGTGCGGGTGGTGCCCGACGTGGCCGGCCTGGCCAAGACCTTCGACTACCTCCTCCCGGCGCGCCACGACGAGGCGGTGGAGGTGGGCACGATCGTGCGCGTCGACCTGCACGGCCGGCGGGTCCGGGCGTGGGTGGTCGCCGTCGACGTCGAACCTCCCCCCGGCGTCCAGCTGAAGCCCATCGCCCGGGTCACCGGCGTGGGCCCGCCGGCCGAGCTCGTCCTGCTCTCGACGTGGGCGGCGTGGCGCTGGGCCGGGCGCCGCCGCTCGCTGCTCGTCGCCGCGTCGCCGCCGGGACGGGTGATGGGCCTCCCGTCCCCGGATGGCCCCCGCCCGTCCCCGGGTGGCCCCCGCCCGTCCACGATCACGGTGCCCGCCGGCGCGACCGTCGACGCCGCCCTGGGCCTGCCCCGGGCCGTGCTGCGCCTGCCGCCGGCGGCCGATCGCTACGCCCTGGTCGTCGCCGCCCTCGGTGCGCTGGCGACGGACCGAGACGCCCTGGTGCTGTGCCCTTCGGTCGACCAGGCCCGCACCCTCGCCGCCCGCCTGCGCCGCTCGGGGCTGCCGGTCGCGTGCGTGGCCCACGAGCAGCCCGGGACCGCGGCCGCGTCGGAGTGGGCGCGGGCCGCCGCCGGCAGCTGCACGGTGGTCGGCGCCCGGGCCGGCGCCTGGGCGCCGGTGCCGCGCCTCGGTCGGGTCGTGGTGCTCGACGAGCACGACGACAGCTACCAGGAGGAGTCGTCGCCGACCTGGCACGCCCGAGATGTGGCCGTCGAGCGAGCCCGCCGGGCCCAGGCACCGGTCGTGCTCGTGTCGCCCTGCCCGACGCTCGAAGCGTTGCGGTGGGGGACCTTGGTCGAGCCTGGTCGCGGTGAGGAACGTCGGGGCTGGCCGGCACTCGAGCTGGTCGACCGGCGCGAGGAGGACCCTGCGGCGGGGCTGCTGACCGAGCCCCTCGCTGCTCTGCTCCGACGGGGCGGCCGGGTGGTCTGCGTCGTGAACCGCACGGGCCGCTCTCGGCTCTCGGCGTGCGATCGCTGCCGGGAGATCATCGCCTGCACCGAGTGCTCGGGCGCCATGATCCAGCCCGCGGAGGGTGGGCTGCGCTGCACCCGCTGCGGCGCCGAACGGCCCGTCGTCTGCGCCGCCTGTGGGACAACGAGGGTCCGCGTGCTGCGTCCAGGGGTGAGCCGCCTGCGCGAGGAGCTCGCTGCGCTCATCGGTGAGCCCGTCGACGAGGTCACCGCGACCAGCACCGGCCCGGCGCCCACCACCAGGGTCGTGATCGGCACCGAGGCGGCCCTGCACCGGGTCGCCCGGGCCGACGCGGTCGCGTTCCTCGACATCGACCAGGAGCTGCTCGCCCCGCGGGAGCGGGCGCGCGAACAAGCCCTGGCCCTCCTGGCCCGGGCCGCCCGCCTGGTGCGCGGCCGCGAGGAGCACGGTCGGGTGCTGGTGCAGACCCGGCGACCCGATGACGTGGTGCTCCAGGCCGCCCTGCACGCGGATCCGGACCGGGTCCGGCGGGTCGAGGAGGAGGTGCGGCGGACCCTCGGCCTGGCCCCGTACCGGGCCGTGGCCCTGGTGTCGGGCGCCGTCGCGCCTGCGTTCGTGGCGGCGCTGGGCCACCCGCCGGGGGTCGAGGTCCAGGGCGGCGCCGGCACCTGGCGCCTCCGCGCCGATGCCCACGACGTGCTCTGCGACGCCCTCGCCGCCGTCCCCCGCCCTCCCGGCCGCCTCCGTCTCGAGGTGGACCCCCGCCGCAGCTGAGTGGGCTCGTCGGCTCCGCAGCTGGTCCACGATCAGCTCCATGGCCCCCTGCCCTAGCTCTTGCGTACCTGAGTCGCGCCCAGCGCGACTCAGGTACGCAATATCGGGAGGAACGGTCGAGGCAGCCAGGGGGGGGTGGCGGTCAGTCGATCGGCGGCGCAGTGCTCTCGGCGGTGTCCTCGGGGAGGGGATCGAGGTCGGTGCGGGCCAGGAGCACCACGGCCACCACCGGCACGATGCCGGCCACGATCAGCGCCGTGGTGGTGGAGGCGAGGTCGGCGACGGCGCCGTCGACGAGGGCGGCGAGCGGGCGACTGCCGAGCAGGGCGACCGACCACAGCGCCATGACCCGGGCCCGGAGGCCCTCGGGCACCCGGCGTTGGAGGGCGCCGTTGAGCGAGGTGATGCCGATCAGGAACCCGGCGCCGGCCAGGGCGAGGGCGACCAGGGCGCCCGCCGCGACCGGCGTGGTGCCCAGGGCGACCAGGCCCACCGACACGAGCACCAGGCCCAGCTGGGTCGAGCGGCGAGACCCGATCCGGCGCCGCACCCGGTCGACGACCACCGCGGTGAGGGCGGCTCCGCCGCCGAACGCCGAGACGAGCGCCCCGACGAAGGCGTCTGAACGTCCGAGCCCCTCGGCCACGGCGGGGGAGAGGGTGTTGACGGGGTCCGACGCCCAGCCCAGGGCCAAGGTGGCGAGCAGGATCGGCACCGCCACCGGATCGTCGCGCACCCAGCGGAACCCGGCGCGGATCGACCGGTCGGCGCCCGCGGCGGCCGCCTCGACCGGTCGGGGACGGATCGCCAGGAGGGCGACGATCATCACCAGGAAGGTGGCTGCATTGACGCCGAAGGCGGCCGCCGCGCCGGCGGTGGCGATCAGGGCGCCGGCGAGGGCGGGGCCGATGGCCCGGGCCAGGTTGAAGGTGACCGAGCTGAGGGCGATGGCGGAGTCGAGATCGGCGCGCCGCACCAGCTGCGGGACGATGGCCTGCACCATCGGCACCGCGGCGGCGTAGCCCACGCCGATCACGAGGGTCGCGGCGTAGACGGGGAGGGGCCCACCCAGGCCGTCCACGCCGAGCACGGCGACGGCCGCCGCCAAGCAGGCGGCCCCGGCGAAGGACACCGCTTGAGCCCCGATCAGCAGGCGGCGGCGGTCGAGGCGATCGCCGGCCACCCCGGCCCAGGGGGACAGCACCAAGGTGGCCGAGAACTGCAGGATGCTCACCAACCCCACCAGGGTGTTGGAGCCCGTCAGGTCGTAGACGACGACGCTGGCGGCCAGGTTCTGGAACCAGTTGCCGGCGTTGGACACCAGCGTGCCGACGAAGAAGGGCCCGAACGTGCGGTCGACGAGGAGTGCCCCCGGCCCGCGCGCCGGCGCCTCGTCGAGGTCGTCTGACCGGCCGCCGGTCCGCTCCACGGTCATGGACCGAGCTCCCGCTGCCGGCCGTCGGCGGGCGAGGCTGTCACCCGGTCGGGTCGTCCCCGCCGGTCGTTGGGTCGGCATCAGTCGAGGAGGTCACATCGGTCGACGGGCCCGCATCGGTCGACGGGCCCGCATCGGTCGACGGGCCCACGTCGAGCAGGCGGTAGCCGCGACGCGAGCCCCGTCGCGACACGGGGTGTCCGCGCTCGGCCAGCCACCGGTGCAGCGAGTCGGCGCCCAGGTTCCGCGCCACGACCAGGTGGGCGGCGCCCTCGGGGGCGAGCCGGGGCAGCCACTCCAGCAGCAGGCCGTGCAGCGCGGCCTTGCCCACCCGCACCGGTGGGTTCGACCAGATGCCGTCCACGACGAGGTCGCCGGGGGCCTCGGCGGGGGTGGCGACGCGCACCCGGTCGCCCACCCCGGCCGCGGCCGCGTTGGTCCGGGTGAGCTCCAGGGCCCGCTCGTTCACGTCGACGGCCCACACCGTGGCCGCTGGTGCGCGTCGGGCCAGGGCGATGGCGATGGGCCCGTAGCCACAGCCGACGTCGACGAGGGTCGCGGGGTCGGGACCGGGCCGGGCCCCGCCATCGAGCAGGAACTGGGTGCCGAGGTCGATGCCGGTGGCGGAGAACACCCCGGCGTCGGTGCCGAGGGTGATGTCGCCCTCGACGCCGCCCAGGCGCAGGGCCACGCGGCGGGGCTTCGACGCGGCTCCGGGGGTGGCCGAGAAGTAGTGGTCACCCGGGCCCGCCATGACGGCGCACGGTACCCCTCCCGACCCCCGCCGCCGACCTGGTGGCCTCGGTCATGGGGTTCGGCGCCCACCCGCTCGCGGCGGGGCTCCCGAACCCCAGCCGGTACCCTGGCGACCCATGGTCGCCTACGAGATCCGCATCATCGGTGACCCCGTGCTGCGGGAGGTGGCCGAGGACGTGACCGACATCGACGGCGCCCTGGTCCGGGTGACCGAGGGCATGGTCGAGGCGATGTACCGGGCCGACGGGTTGGCGGTGGCCGCTCCGCAGGTGGGCGTGGGCAAGCGGGTCGTGGTGTACCAGCTGCCCGATGACCCCGAGCCGTCGGTGATCATCAACCCCCGCATCGTCGCCTGGGGTGACGAGCAGTGGAGCTACTCCGAGGGCTGCCTGTCGATGCCCGGCGTGTACTGGGACATCGTGCGGCCCAAGGTGGTGCACGTGGTGGGCCTCGACCTCGGCGGCAACGAGATCTCCCTGGAGGCCGACGAGCTAGCAGCCCGCATGTACCAACACGAGCTCGACCACCTGGACGGCGTGCTCATGACCGATCGCCTCGACGACGACCAGCAGCGCGACGCCCGCAAGGTCGTGCGTGAGCTGCTGCTGGCCCGTTCCGGCGCGGGGTCCGTCGCCGGCGTCATGCCCGCGGGCGCCACACCTGCCGGCGCCTCGCTCCTCCCCTGAGCGTCGTCGCGCCCGTGCCCGCGTCGCCCCCGAGTCGCCCCCGCCGTCTGGTCTTCCTGGGCACGCCCGAAGTGGCTGTGGCGTCGCTTCGGGCGCTGGTGGAGGCCGGCTTCGACGTGCCGCTGGTCGTGTCGCAACCGGATCGTCGTCGGGGGCGGGGTTCGGAGGTGAGCCCCACACCGGTGAAGGCAGCGGCCCTCGCTCTGGGGTTGGCGGTGACCGACCGGGTCGACGACGTGATCGAGCTCGACGCGGATCTCGGGGTCGTCGTCGCCTACGGAGAGATCCTGCGGGCCCCGGTGCTCGACGCCCTGCCCATGGTCAACGTGCACTTCTCGCTCCTGCCGCGCTGGCGGGGTGCGGCGCCCGTCGAACGCGCGCTGCTCGCCGGCGACGACCGCACCGGGGTCTGCGTCATGGAGGTGGTTGCGGGCCTCGACGCCGGTGGCGTCCACGCCTCGGCCGAGGTGCCCATCGGTCCCCGAACGACGGCGGGCGAGCTGCGCGCCCGGCTGGCGTCGGTCGGCGCCGACCTGCTCGTCCGCACCCTGCGCGACGGCCTCGGAGCCGCCGTGGCCCAGCAGGGGGAGGTGACCTACGCCCACAAGCTCGGGCCCGACGACCTGCGCCTCGACTGGACCCGGTCGGCCCCTGAGCTCGACCGGGTGGTGCGCGTCGGTGGTGCCTGGACCACGTTCCGAGACCAGCGCCTGCGGGTGTGGGGGGCCACGCCGGCCGAGGGCGACCCCGCGGCGGTCGAACCCGGCCTGGTGGCCGTGGCCGACGGGATCGTCATCGCCGCGACCGGGGCCGGTGCGCTCGTGCTCGACGAGGTCCAGCCCGAGGGCCGAGCCCGGCTGAGCGCGAGCGACTGGGCGCGCGGCGCCCGCCTCACCGGCACCGATCGCCTGGGCGCCTGATGGCGACCGACGCGCCCGGCGACCCGGAGGGGGGTGAGCGGGCTGCGGATGGCGGGCACGCCGAACGCCAGAGCGGCGCGGCCCGCCGCAAGCGGAAGAAGGAGCGCGCCGTCGCCGCCGCGCGCCGGACGCCGCGACCGGCCCGCGGCCCGGTCGCGGGACCGCACGAGGAACGCCGCCCCGACGCCCGGAGGGTCGCGCTCGACGCCCTCGTGCGCATCGAGGAGGGCGGCGCCTATGCCAACCTGGTCATCGGGCCGCTGCTCGACCGCTCCGGCCTCGACGCCCGCGACAAGCGGCTCGTGACCGAGCTGGTCTACGGCACCACCCGCATGCGGCGGGCCTGCGACTGGCTCGTCGACCGCTTCGTCAGCGGCTCGCGCCCGCTCGACCCGCCGACCCGGGCTGCCCTCCGCCTCGGCGCCTACCAGGTCGTGGTCCTCGGCCTGCCGCCCCACGCCGCGGTCGCCACCGCGGTGGACGTGGCCCCGAACCGCTCCCGCGGCCTCGTCAACGCCGTGCTGCGCAAGGTCGCCGCCGACCACGCCGAGCACGGCCGACGCTTCCCGGACCCCGCCACTGCCCTCAGCTATCCGGACTGGATCGTCGAGCGCCTCGTCGCCGACCTCGGGTCCGAGCGGGCCATGGGCGCCCTGGAGTCGATGAGCGCCCCGTCGGAGACCAGCGTCCGGGACGACGGCTACACCCAGGACCGGGCCTCGCAGTGGGTGGCGGACATGGTCGACGCCGCGGGCGGGGATCGGGTGCTCGACCTGTGCGCCGCTCCCGGCGGCAAGGCCACTGCCCTCGCCGCCTCCGGCGCCCGGGTCGTCGCGGCCGACCTCCGCCCGGCCCGGGTCGGGTTGGTCACGGGCAACGCCGAGCGCACCGGCACCGCGGACCGCGTCGCCGCCGTGGTGGCCGACGGCACCCGGCCCCCGTTCGCAGCGCGGTCCTTCGACCGGGTGCTCGTCGACGCCCCGTGCTCCGGGCTCGGGGTGCTCCACCGCCGGGCCGACGCCCGGTGGCGGATCACGGCGGACTCGGTCGACCGACTGGCCGCACTGCAAGCCGACCTCGCGGTGGCCGCCGCCGGCCTCGTCCGCCCCGGTGGGCTGCTGGTGGTGTCGGTCTGCACGCTCACGGCGGCCGAGACCACCGGGGTCGACGCCGCCCTCGCCGAGCGCCGGCCCGACCTCGAGCCCCTCGACCCGCCGGGCCACCCGTGGGTGCCCTGGGGCCGGGGGGCGCTGCTGTTGCCCCAGACGGCCGGCACCGACGGCATGGCGATCCACCGCTACCAGGTGCCGTGACCCCCCGGCCGGACGCATCGGGGCCGTCGGGGCGAACCGGTCGGGGATCTGGGGGTGGGAGCCCCCGAATCCGTTACCAGTTCGACCTCGGTTCGCCGTTGACGGCCGGTCGCGGTCGACGTGGTGGGGGAGCGGCGGGTCTGCGAGGGTGGGGTCGTGCCTGACGCCAAGGTGGTGACCGTGTCCGACGGGGTCGTGGACGGTGTGCGCGAGGACCGCTCCGGCGCCGCTCTGGTCGACCGGCTGACCGCGGCCGGCTTCGACGTGGTCGACCGGATCGTCACCCCCGACGGTGTGGGCGAGGTGGCCGAGACCCTGCGCCGGGCCACCGCCGGGTTCGCGGGGCTGGTGGTCACCAGCGGCGGCACCGGGTTCGGACCCCGCGACCTCACCCCCGAGGGCACGTCCCTGCTGATCGAGCGCCCGGCCCCCGGCCTGGCCGAGGCCATGCGCCTGGTGAACCCGCTCGGCCGCCTCTCGCGCGGCGTGGCCGGCACCGTCGGGCAGTCACTGGTGCTCAACGTCCCGGGATCGACCTCGGCGTCGGTCGAGTGCCTCGAGGCCGTCCTCGACGTGGTGCCCCACGCCCTCGACCTCATGACCGGCGGCCACCCGCACTGACCGTCGGCCGCCCCGCACTGACCGTCGTCCCGTCCCGGCCGATCAGCCGTCCGGTGATCGTCAGGGCACCTTCAGTCGACCAGGTCCTCGGCCATGAGGTCCATGAGGAGGCCGTCGTGGAAGGTGCCGTCGAGGCCGCGCTCGTAGCACCGCATGACCCCCACGGGCCGGAATCCGACCTTCTCGTAGCAGCGGATCGCCGCGGGGTTGTCGGCCGCAGGGTCGATCACCAGGCGGTGGTGACCGTGATCGGCGATCAGGTGGCGAGCGAGGGTCCGGACCGCATCGGTGCCGATGCCCTGCCCGTGGACCGCGGGGTCGACGAAGACATCGATGCCGGCGTGGCGGTAGTCGGGGTCCTCCTCGCGGTACCACTGGATGCCACCGACGATGCGGCCGCCATCGACGATGACGAGCAGGTGGTGGTCGGTGGAAGAGACATCGGCGCGCACGTCGGTCTGGAGGTCATCGCCCCGCCAGCGGGCCCGCACCCCGGGGGTCGAGCGGATCGCCACCAGCGCCTCGACGTCGGTCCCGATCGCCGGCCGGAGGGTCACGCGCGCTCCGTGCAGCTCGGTCACGGACCCGACCCTACGGCCGTTGGCCGGCGCGATCGCCCCGCGCCGATCCGCTCTGCCCGGCAGGTGACGTCCGTCTCGGGGTGGGGATGAGAACACGTTCTCCTTCTATGCTGGCCCCACAACTGAACACTCCCTCGCGGGGTTGGGTGGAAGTCCCGACCGGTGGTGAGAGCCCACGACCCCCCCGACCTCGGTCGGGGGGCTGACCCGGTGGAACCCCGGGGCCGACGGTCACAGTCCGGATGGAAGCGAGGAACGAACGGCACCCGCCCGGGTGTCCGCGCGTGCCGTGCCCCTGCGAGTCCCCGACCCAGGAGCCCCGGTGCCCGAGACGACCGACGAGGTGCGCATGGCGATGGCCATCGATCTCGGCGCGTCCGTGCGCACCACCACCGCGCCCAACCCGTGGGTGGGCGCGGTTGTGGTCACGACCGAGGGGACGGTCCACGGCGGGGCCACCGAGCCTCCCGGAGGGCGTCACGCCGAGGTCGTCGCCCTCGATGCGGCGCGGGGCGCCGGCGGCGACCTGGCCACGCACGGCGCCACCGTCTACGTGACGCTCGAGCCGTGCGCCCACCAGGGCCTCACCGGACCCTGCTCGAAGGCGCTGATCGACGCCGGCGTGCGCCGCGTCGTCGTCGCCGTGGCCGACCCCGATCGCCGGGTCGCGGGGGCCGGCATGGCCGAGCTGCGCGACGCCGGGGTGGCCGTCGAGCTCGGTTGCCGGGCCGACGACATCACCGACCAGCTCCACCCCTACCTGCACCACCGCCGCACCGGGCGCCCCTATGTCGTGCTGAAGCTGGCGGCCACCCTCGACGGGCGCACCGCGGCACCCGACGGCACCTCGCAGTGGATCACCGGGTCCGAGGCGCGCACCGACGCCCACCGCCTCCGGGCCGAGAGCCAGGCCATCGTCGTCGGGGCCGGCACCGTCGCCGCCGATGACCCGTCGCTCACCACCCGCCTGGTCGAGGGGCCCGACCCCTGGCGCATCGTCCTCGGCGGCGCGCCCGACGGGGCCCGCGTCCACCCGTGTGCCGAGTGGACCCGCGACGACGGTGACCTCGGGGCCCTGCTCGACAGCCTGGGCGAGCGCGGCGTGGTCCAAGCCCTCGTAGAGGGGGGCGCCACGGTGGCCGGCTCGTTCCACCGGGCCGGCCTGGTCGACCACTACGTCGTGTACCTGGCCCCCGCCCTGGCCGGCGGCGACGACGCCCCGGGCCTCTTCGGCGGTCCCGGTCCGGCGACCATCGCTGACATCTGGCGGGGAGAGATCACCGCGGTGACCCCCGTCGGCTCCGACATCCGCGTCGACCTGCGCCCCACCCCTGACCCCGGAGCGACGTGACATGTTCACCGGCATCATCGAGGAGCTGGGCACCGTCTCCGGTCGAGAGGCGATGCGGCTGCGCATCGAGGCCGAAGTGGTGACATCCGACGCCGGCATAGGTGACTCGATCGCCGTCGACGGCACCTGCCTCACCGTGGTCACCCTCGGCGACGGCTGGTGGGAGGCCGACGTGGTCGACGAGACCTTCTCGCGCACCTCGCTTTGCGACCTCGCCCCCGGCGACCGGGTCAACCTCGAGCGCCCGGTGCGGGTGACCGACCGCCTCGGCGGCCACATCGTGCAGGGCCACGTCGACGGCGTCGGCCACGTCGTTGCCCCCACCCCGGACCTGCGCATCACCGTGCCCGTCGACCTCCTGCGCTACGTGGTTCCGAAGGGCTCGATCACCATCGACGGCGTCAGCCTCACCGTCGCCGCCGTCCACGACGACGGCCTCTCGGTGGCGATCATCCCCCACACCGCCGAGGTCACGACCCTCGGCCTCCGTCGCCCGGGCGACGCCGTCAACCTCGAGGTCGACGTGACCGCCAAGCACGTCGAGCGCCTCCTCGCCTGGTACGCCAACCGTGACGCCCTCGCCGGCCTCGACGGGCCCGAGCCCGCCGGCGACGAGGCGCGGCCTGGCGCTGCCGCCGGCCTCCCGTCCCCACCTCCACCCCTGCGGGCACCCCTCGGGTCCGACGCCACCACCTGGAGCCAGCCATGACGCCGTCCTCCGACCCCGCCCACCACCTCGAGGGCGGCCCCGACCCGAGGCCCCCCTTCGCTCCCATCGAGGACGCCATCGCGGCGGTCGGGGGGGGCGAGATCGTGGTCGTCGTCGACGACGAGGACCGCGAGAACGAGGGCGACCTCATCATGGCGGCCGAGGCGGTCACGGCGGAGAAGATCGCGTTCTTCCTCCAGCACTCCTCGGGGGTGATCTGCGCGCCGATCACCGCCGAGCGGGCCGCCGAGCTCGACCTGCGACCCATGGTGGAGCAGAACACCGAGAGCATGCGCACCGCGTTCACGGTGACCGTCGACCACCGCCACGGCACCTCGACCGGGATCTCGGCCCACGACCGGTCGGCCACCATTGCCTCGCTGGTCGACCCGGCCACCCGCCCTGGCGACCTGGCCCGCCCCGGCCACATCTTCCCCCTCGTGGGGCGCCAGGGGGGCGTGCTCAAGCGAGCCGGTCACACCGAGGCGGCCATCGACCTGGCCCGCCTGGCCGGCCTGGCCCCGGCCGGGGTCCTCTGTGAGATCGTCGACGAGAAGAAGATGGACATGGCCCGGGTGCCCGAGCTCGTGCGCTTCGCGGCCGAGCACGACCTGCTCTTCATCTCCATCGCGGACCTGATCCGCTACCGCCGTCGCACCGAGAAGCTGGTGCGCCGGGTGGCCGAGGCCCGCATCCCCACCCAGTGGGGCGACTTCACCAGCTACGTGTTCGAGTCAGTGCTCGACGGCGAGCAGCACGTGGCCATGGTGCGGGGGTCGGTCAACGGCGCCGATGACGTGCTGGTCCGGGTGCACAGCGAGTGCCTCACCGGCGACGTGTTCGGCTCCATGCGCTGCGACTGCGGCGTGCAGCTCGACTCGGCCATGGCGATGATCGCGGCCGAGGACAAGGGCGTGATCGTCTACCTGCGGGGCCACGAGGGTCGCGGCATCGGCATCGGCCACAAGATGCGGGCCTACACGCTGCAGGACGAGGGGCGCGACACCGTCGACGCCAACACCGACCTGGGTCTGCCCGTCGACAGCCGCGAGTACGGCATCGGAGCCCAGATCCTGACCGACCTCGGGATCACCACCATGCGGATCATCACCAACAACCCGGCCAAGTACGGCGGCCTGGACGGCTTCGGCCTCGACATCACCCAACGGGTGCCGTCGGTGACCGCCGCCAACCCGGAGAACATCGCCTACCTCCGCACCAAGCGCGACCGGATGGGCCACCTGCTCGAGGGCCTCGACGACATCGGCGAGGGCGCGGCGCCGACCCCGCCCGCCGATCTCCCCGGCGACCCGCCCCTGGACCTGCCGGCGGCCGGCGAGGAGGCCTGATGGCGGGTGATGCCGCCTCGCCCCGACGGATGGAACCGAACCTCGACGGCGCCGGTGTGCGCGTCGCGGTTGTGGCCGGGCGCTTCAACGACCTGATCACGTTCCGGCTCCTCGATGGGGTGCAGCGGGGCCTGACCGCGGTCGGGGCCGAGCCGCCGACCGTCGAGTGGGTTCCGGGGGCCTTCGAGGTCCCCCTCGCGGCCAAGGCCTTCGCCGAGTCTGGCCGCGTCGACGCGGTTGTCGGCCTCGGGTGTGTGATCCGGGGCGCCACCACCCACTACGAGGCGGTGGCGGGGGAGAGCGCGGCGGGCATCCTGCGCGCCGGGCTGGCCACCGGCGTCCCGATCATCTTCGGCGTGCTCACCACCGAGGACCTCGACCAGGCCCTCGAGCGCTCCGAGGACGCCGGCGGCCACAACGTCGGTGAACAGAGCGCCCACAGCGCGGTCGAGATGGTCCGCCTGCTCGAGCGCATCCGAGCATGACCGAACTTTGAGCGGATGACCGACCCATGTGTCCAGAACCGTGCAAGGTCCGGCTTTCCGGATCCGACGGGCCACAACTTTGAGCGGATGACCGACCCGTGGGTCCAGAACCGTGCAACGTTGGAGGATGGTGGCGTGAGCGAGCAGACATCACCGGTGGTGGGGCGGGACCTCGACGCGGTGCTGTTCGACGTGGGCGGCGTCATCACGATCCCCGACCCGGTCTCGCTCGGCGCCGCCCTGGCCCCGCTGGAGGCCACCGCCACGCTCGTGGACCTGGTGCGAGCCCACTACGTCGGCATGCGGGCTCACGCCACCTCCACCCTCGAGGGCCGAGGCCCATGGCTCGACTACATCGCTGCCTACCTCGCCGAGGCCGGCGTGCCCGCCGAGCGGATGGACGAGGCCTGGCGCGCGTTCACCCGGGTCTTCGGCCACTACTGCTGGCGCTTCCCCATGGTCGAGACGGTGACGGCCATGGAGCGCCTGGGCGAGGCCCAGGTGCTCCTGGGGGTGGTCAGCAACGCCATCGGCCAGGTCGAGGGCCTGATCCGGAACCTGGGCCTGTGCCAGGTCGGCCCCGGCGGCGGCGTGCCGGTCGAGGTCGTCGTCGACTCGGGCGTGGTCGGCGTGGAGAAGCCCGACCCGGCCGTGTTCGCCCCCGCTCTGGAGGTGATGGCGGCCCGGGGGGTGGACCCGGCCCGCATCGGCTACGTGGGCGACAGCCTCCGCTACGACGTCGCCGGCGCCCGCGCCGCCGGGTTGGTGCCGCTGCTGCTCGACCCCTACGACCTCTACGGCGGGGTCGACCTCGGCCCCGGGGCGCATCGCATCGGGTCGGTGCACGACCTGCTCCCGGGCCCCGAGCGCCCCGAGGCCGACCCCGCCGCCCAGCTCGAACCCGAGGCCGACTAGTAGTGGGCCCGGCCCCCGGTCCCGCCTACGACCGCATCGGCGTCGGCTACAGCAGGGTTCGCCGACCGGAGCCGAGCTGGCAGCGGGCCATCGACGCGGCGCTGGCCGGCTGCGCCACGGTCGCCAACGTGGGGGCCGGCGCCGGGTCCTACGAGCCCGCCGGCCGCACTGTCGCCGCCCTGGAGCCCTCGGCGGTGATGGTGGCCCAGCGCCCGGCCGGGGCGGCGCCCGCCGCACGGGCGGTGGCCGAAGCCCTCCCGCTGGTCGATGGCGCGCTCGACGCCGCCCTGGTGGTGCTCAGCCTCCACCACTGGAGCGACTGGCGCGCCGGGCTGGCCGAGCTGCGACGCACCAGTCGGCACCAGGTGATCGTCACCTTCGACGACGACGAGCACGCCGGGCTCTGGCTGATCGATGAGTACCTGCCCGGCATCATGGACCTGGACCTCAACCTGCCACCGTCGCCGACCGCAGTGGCCGAGGCGCTGGGCGGCGGGGTGGTGACGACGCTGCCGGTGCCCCACGACTGCGCCGACGGGATCCTGTGGGCGGGGTGGCGCCGGCCCGAGCGCTACCTCGACCCCGCGGTGCTGGCGGCGGCGTCATCGACCGCGGCGCTTCCCGCGGCCGAGCGGGACCAGGGGATCGAGCGGTTGCGGGCCGACCTGGCGTCCGGCGCGTGGCACCGCCGCCACGCCGACCTGCTCGACCAGGAGGAGATCGACGGTGGCTTCCGCCTCGTCGTCGCCGGCGGGAGCGACGACTCGGGCGGTCGCGAGGAGACCACGCCGTAGGGTGCGGCCATGGCCAAGCCCGACGTCACCGTCCCCGACATCGATCCGCCCGCCCAGATGGAGAGCGACGACCTCACCGTCGGCGACGGGGCCGAGGCGACCTCGGGCAGCAACGTCGAGGTCCACTACGTGGGTGTGTCGTGGTCGACGGGCCAGCAGTTCGACGCCTCATGGGACCGGGGCGACACGTTCACCTTCCGCCTCGGCGCCGGCCAGGTCATCGCCGGGTGGGATCAGGGTGTGGTCGGGATGCGGGTCGGCGGCCAGCGCCGCCTGACCCTGCCGCCGGACATGGCGTACGGCTCCCGCGGGGCACCCGGCGCCATCGCCCCCAACGAGACGCTGGTCTTCGTCGTCGACCTCGTCGGCGTGAGCTGACCCGGGGCCGTCGTCGGGGACACCGGCGCTCCGAAAGCCGACGCAACGCCCCGAGCGGCGGCGACGTTGAACAGGGGAAGGCGACGACCCGCGTGAGGTCGGCCGCTCTGGGAGGCTGAGGCCATGACCGGGCGCTACCGCGACGAGCGTGAGCCGGACCGACCGGCACCGTTGCCGTTCCGGCCGGGGTCGGTGTCGAACGGCGAGTTCCTGCCCGGTCCACCCTCGGCCCGAGACCGGGAGGCGGCCCGCCTGATCGTGGCGCGGGCCGACGCCGCGGCGCGCCGCACGGGCATCGACCGTCGCCGGTTCCTGCAGAGCGCGTCGGGCATGGCCGTGACCCTCGGGGTGCTCAACCTGGCCGGCTGCTCGGGGGACGACACCGCCGGGCCGACGACGGCGACCCCCTCGTCCGGGTCGCCGTCGACCACCGGGGGCCGTCAGCCCACGACGTCACCGCCGGCCGGCACCTACGAGGTTCCCGACCCCGAGGACGCCGCCGCGTGCGAGACCGCCCTCGGCGGCACCGAGCTCATCTTCGACGTCCACACCCACCACGTCATGCCCGACCGGCCGTGGCGGCAGAACGCACCCCGCATCGCGGAGATGATCCTGGGCTTGGTGCCGGCGGGGTGCGCCACCGACGACCGCTACGACTGCCTGGATCGCGCCGCCTACCTCCACGACATGTTCCTGGCCAGCGACACCACCGTCGCCCTGCTCTCCGACGTGCCCAACTCGGGCCCCGACGACGCACCCATGCCGTTCGACGACGCCCTCGGCACCCAGTCCCTGGCCGCCGCCCTGACCACCGGGGGTGCCAGCCGGGTGCTGGTGCACAACGTCATCGCCCCCAACTTCGGTCCGCTCGGCGCCCGCCTCGACGACATGGCGGTCCGGGCCGGCACTGGCAACGTCGCCGCGTTCAAGGTGTACACCGCGTGGGGACCGAACGGCCAGGGCTATGCCCTCGACGACCCCGCCCTCGGCATCCCCGTGATCGAGCAGGCCCGGTCGCTCGGGGTGAAGGTGATGTGCGGGCACAAGGGCCTGCCGCTGCTCGAGTTCGACCGGCGCTTCAACGGCCCCCGCGACCTCGTGGCCCTCGCCCGCGCCTATCCCGACATGGACTTCGTCGTCTACCACGGCGCCTTCGAGATCCAGACCCGCGAGGGGGCCTATGACCCGGCTGCGGCCGAGACCGGCATCGATTCGCTGGTGAAGGCCCTCGATGACCACGGCATCGGCCCCCAACCAGAACGTCTGGGCCGAGCTGGGCACCACGTGGCGAGAGACGATGAACGACCCCGACCAGGCCGCTCACGCCGTCGGTAAGCTGCTCAAGCACGTCGGCACCGAGCGGGTCATGTGGGGCACCGACGGCATCTGGTACGGCTCGCCCCAGCCCCAGATCATGGCCTTCCGGGCCTTCCAGATCGCGGAGGCCACCGCCGCCGAGCACGGTTACCCGATGCTCACGCCGGAGGTGAAGGCCAAGGTGTTCGGCCTCAACGCGGCCCGGCTCTTCGGCCTCGACCCCGACGCCACCCGCTGCGCCCTCGACGCCGACGGCCTGGCCGCGGCGCGCGACGAGGCCCGCCTGATGGTGGCCTCGGGCGCCCTGCCCCCGCCCTGGCAGCCGCGGGGGCCGATGACCCGCCGGGAGGTGCTGGGCTGGCTCAGCCGGGCCGACGCCCCCTACACCCCCTGGTAGCCGCTCACCGACGGCGAAGCGGTGAGCAGATGGGCACCGAACGGTGGTCGCGTGCTCACCGCTTCAGGCGGGGCGGTTGGCCGGGGACGGGTCGGCGGGGCACCATGGCGGGCGTGCTGCACCTCGTCCTGCCCAAGGGCTCGCTGGAGAGGGCCACCCTCGAGCTCTTCGAGGCGGCCGACCTCGCGGTCTCGCGCTCATCAACGGTCGACTACCGGGCCACCATCGACGACCCCCGGATCGCCGAGGTGCGGATCCTGCGCCCCCAGGAGATCCCCCGCTACGTGGCCGACGGTCTCTTCGACATCGGCATCACCGGCCGGGACTGGATCGAGGAGACCGACTCCAAGGTCGAGACGCTGGGACCGCTGCACTACTCGAAGGCCACCGCCCGCCCGGTGACCATCGTGCTTGCCGTACCGGCCGACTCCCCGGTGAGCTCGGTCGACGACCTGACGAACGGGGTCCGGGTGGCGAGTGAGTACCCGGAGCTCACCCGGCGGTACTTCGCGGCGCGCGGCATCGAGGCCGAGATCAGCCTGAGCTACGGGGCCACCGAGGCCAAGGTGCCCGACATCGTCGATGCCATCGTCGACCTCACCGAGACGGGCCGGGCGCTGCGGGCCGCGGGGCTGAAGGTCATCGGGGAGATCCTCACCTCCCACACCGAGCTCATCGCCAACCCGTCGGCCTTGGCGGAGCCGGCCAAGGCCCACGCCATGGCCCAGCTCAAGACCTTGCTCGACGGTGCCCTGGAGGCCCGGGGCAAGGTCCTGGTGAAGCTCAACGTCGGCGTCGACGACCTCGACGCGGTGATCGACATCCTGCCGTCGATGAAGGCGCCCACGGTCTCGGCGTTGCACCGCGGGGGAGGCTTCGCGGTGGAGACCGTGGTGCCCAAGGCCCAGATCAACGTGCTGATCCCGGCCCTGCGCGACGCCGGCGCCACCGACATCCTCGAGCTGGCGCTGGCCAAGATCGTCCACTGAGGGGCGACCGGTCGATCATGGGTGCCGTGAACCGGGCGGGCGTCGACGGAGTGGTGACAGAGTGGGATGACGCCCGGGGCTGGGGCACGGTGCGCACCGTCGATGGCCATGAGGTGGCGTTGCAGTGCACCAACCTGACCGACGGCAGCCGCACGACCGAGACGGGCCGGCGGCTGCGGGTCACGGTGGGACCCGGGCACCACGGCCAGTGGCAGGTCACCCGGGCCGAACCGCTGTCGCCCTGAGAGCCAGCAAGGCTCTCCGGTTCCAGGTCGCAGCGCCCGCGACCTGCGGCGCCGCCCGGCGGTTCAGGCTTTGTCGGCCCTCATCACTCGTCGTCTTCGATGTCAACGTCAGGGACGTCCTCGTCCTCGACCGGGTTCTCGACGTCGGGGGCGTCGACGTCGACATCGTCGTCGTCGTCGCCGCACCCGGCGAGCATGAGGGTCACGGCGAAGAACGGGGCGAGCAGGGCCCAACGGGAACGGCGCATCAACATCTCCTGGGGTCGGGCGGCGCGAAGGCCCGCGCCGCGACGGGGGGCACCTACCCCGTCGCCGGAGGCGGAACCCGATCCGGAGCTGTCGCCGACTCTCTCTCTCTCTCTCTCTCTCTCTCTCCGCCTCCCGCCTACGAGGTTCACCTCTCGGCGACGCTGACCTCCTGGCGGTGCCAGCCCTCGGCGCCGTCGGGGATGGGCGCAACCTCCTGACGCGATTGGGTGCGGCCGTCGCCGTCGGTGGCCCGGACCTCGATGACGTGGTCGCCGCCGGGCGCCTCCCAGGCCAGGTGCCACTGCACCCAGGTGTCGTCGGAGGCCACCCGGCCCAGCTCGGCCTGCTGCCAGCTCCCACCGTCGACCCGGACCTCGACGGCCTGAATGCCCCGGTTCGGGGCCCAGGCCACCCCGGCGACGGGCACGGTGCCGGCCACCAGCCGGTCGCCTCGACGGGGGACGTCGATGCGCGACGAGGTCTTGATGGGGGCCTCCTTGGCCCAGCCCCGGTCGATCCAGTAGCCGTCCTCGCCCTCCAGGGTGGTCAGGCGGATCTCCGAGAGCCACTTGGTGGCCGAGACGTAGCCGTAGATCCCCGCGATCACCAGGCGGGCGGGGAAGCCGTGGGCGCGGGGGAGGGGCTGGCCGTTCATGCCGACGGCGACGAGCGCGGGTCGGTCCGGGTCGTCGAGGATGCTGGTGGGGAACCCGGCGGTGAAGCCGTCGACCGACTCGCCGACGATCTGGGTCGCCCCGGGCGCCACCCCGGCCTCGGCCAGCACGTCGCGCAGTCCGATGCCGGTCCAGCGGGCGTTGCCGACGAGGTCGCCGCCGACCTCGTTGGACACGCAGGAGAGGGTGACGACCTCCTCGACCAGGTCGCGCGCCACCAGCTCCGCGTAGGTGAGCTCGAGCTCGTTGTCGACCATCCCGGTCACCTTCAGGGTCCACTCGTCGGTGACCACGAACGGGGTCTGGATGGCGGTGTCAATGCGGTAGAAGTCCCGCGTCGGGGTGATGTAGGGCGAGAGGCCCGTCGCCTCGAACGGCTGGGAGGTCGGCACCGAGGCCGGGGGGGCCGCCGCGGGCAGCGAGTCGGGGATGATGCTGCGGGCCCGTCGCAGGCGGTCGCCGACGCCCTTGGCCAGCACGCCGCCGGTGACGATGAGCGCTCCGGCGCCCAGCCCCCACACCATCACATCGCGTCGGGTTCCCGCGACCTCGGCGAGGGCGCCGACAGGGGGGCCGTCACCACCACCTGAGGCCGCCCCCGGATCGGGAGCGCGGCGGTCGGCGAAGGCCCGGGCCGCCCCCGGGGCGACGCGCACGTCGAAGCGGTCGAGCAGGGTCAACAGCACGACGGTGCCGACCGCGACCCCGACGAGCGCAGCGGCGGAGGCCACCGGTACCGAGCCCTGGGGGTGGCGGGCCGTCGCCGCCACCCCTGCCAGCCCGAAGCCCACGATCAGCGCCACCCCCCGCCAACGGTCCTTGGCCTCGAGCTTCCCGGCCAGCACGCCGAAGACCAACAGCAAGAGGACCGCCCCGACGGCGAGGGCGATCTTGTCGGCGGTGCCGAAGAGGGCAACGGCGATGTCCTTCAGGGCCCCGGCGAAGGTGTCGACGAACCACGTCTCCACCGCGATCAGCAGTGACGGCCGGGTGGGGGCAGCCAGGTTGACCAGCTCGGCCGCGGCCAGGGCGGCGGCCGCGGCCAGGGCTCCCGCCAACGATGCACGCGACCTGCGATCCACGCCCTTGACCCTACGGCCGCGCCACTGCGGCGCGACGGCGGGCGGAGCGTCGACGGGTCGGGTTCGACCGGGTCCCGTCACCTCAGGTCAGGTCGCGGCGTCGTACCCGTCAGGGTGGGTCGAGTGCCACTGCCAGGCCGAGGCCATGATCGTCGACAGGTTGCGATCGGCGCGCCAACCGAGCAGCTCGTGGGCCCGCCGGTTGTCGCCGTAGACCTCGGCCGGGTCGCCGGGCCGGCGCGGCGCGTCGAGCGACGGGATGTCGACGCCGCTCACCTCACGGGCGCAGTCGAGCACCTCGCGCACAGTGGAGCCGACGCCGGTGCCGAGGTTGACCGCCGTGGTCTCACCGCCCGCCTCGAGGTACTCGAGGGCCCGGACGTGGGCGTCGGCCAGGTCGTCGACGTGGACGTAGTCGCGCACCCCGGTCCCGTCGCGGGTCGGGTAGTCGGTGCCGAACACGGTCAGCTGGGGGACGCGACCGAGGGCGGCCTTCATCACGAGCGGCACCAGGTTGAGGGTGACGGTCCAGTCCTCGCCGATCAGCCCGCTCGCGGCGGCCCCGGCGGCGTTGAAGTAGCGCAGGCTGACCGAGCGGAGGTCGTGGGCCACCGAGTACCACCGCAACATGTCCTCGACCATGCGCTTGCTCTCGGCGTACGGGCTCTCGGGGGCGAGCGGGTGGGTCTCGTCGACCGGCAGGCAGGTCGGGGTGCCGTAGACCGAGCACGACGACGAGAACACGATGCGCGGAACGCCCACCTCGCGCGCCGCGTCGAGGAACGTGTTGGTCTTGGCCACGTTGTTGGCGAAGTAGCGCCCCGGTTGCTCCATCGACTCACCCGCCGCCTTGTAGGCGGCGAAGTGGATGACAGCGTCGACGCCGTGCTCGGCGACGGTGGCCTTCACCAGTTCCGCATCGGCGATGTCACCGACCACCAGCGGGGCGCCGAGGGTCGCCTCGGGCCGCCCGAGCTCGAGGGAGTCGTAGATCACCACGTCGCGACCCCGCTGGCGCAGGAGCGCGACGGTGTGGGAGCCGATGTAGCCCGCCCCGCCGGTGACCAGGACCGTCATGGCTCGCCGGGGTCGTCGCCCCCGGTCGCGGCGCGCTTCGACAGCTCGACGAAGGCCAGCTGGAGCTGGTTGAGCGCTTGGCGCAGGGTGGCCTCGTTCTCGCCCAGGCGGCCCTCGAGGGCACCGACGAGGGCGGCGAGGCCGTCGACGGCGACCCGCGCTTCGCTGAGGTTGGGCGGGTCCTGGGAGAGGTGGATGGCGGCCAGCTCGTAGAGCCCCATGGCGTGGTTGCCCACCACGACGGCGGCCGGCGTGGCGGCCAGCTCGGCCCGGGCCTGGGCCATCTCGCCGATCATCTTCTCGGCCTGGGCCCGCTCCTCGGGCGACATGGCGGCGAGCGCCTCGGCCATCTCGGGGTCGATGTCGACCTGGGGCGCTGCGCCCGTCGGGGCCCCGGGCGTGGTGGCCGGGGCGTCGGTCGCCGGGCCGGGGCGGTCGCGGGGAACTTCGTGCTCGCCGCCGGGGGTCCACAGGCTCATGTCGGTCAACCTCAAGGTGTCGTCGTCGGAGGATCAGCGGGCGTGGCGGTCGGTGGGATCGGTGCCCCGCCGCGACCATGGTTGCAGCCCGAGGCGGCGCGCCCGTACCCTAGGGCCACAAACGAACACGGGAAGCGGGGCCGCGAGGTTCCCACCCGGCCACCACAGGTGCGCCGGGTCGATCGACGCTGGTCTCTCAGGGGCCGCCTGCGGACGTCGGCTCTCCGGCGGCCGCACCGTCGATCATCGGTCTCGATGCGGTCGCACACCATCCCATCCGACGCAACGGAGGACTTGCGCACCGCATGAAGGAAGCCCGGCCATAGCAGCGCCGCACACCGACGAGCCCCGCATCAACGATCGCATCCGTGCCCGTGAGGTCCGCCTCGTCGGCGCCGACGGTGCCCAGATCGGCATCCGACCGTTGCCCGAGGCCCTCGCCATCGCCCGTGATCTCGACCTCGATCTGGTCGAGGTGGCAGACAAGGCCAACCCCCCCGTCTGTCGCATCATGGACTACGGGAAGTACAAGTACGAGGCCGCCCAGAAGGCCAAGGAGTCTCGCAAGAAGAGCACCAACGTCGTCATCAAGGAGATGAAGTACCGGCCCAAGATCGGGTCCGGAGACTTCGACACCAAGACCAAGAAGGTCGAGAAGTTCCTCGGCGAGGGTCACAAGGTGAAGGTGACGATCATGTTCCGGGGCCGGGAGATGGCCCACCCTGAGCTGGGGAAGAAGATCCTCGACCACGTCGCTGACGATGTCGTGCACCTTGCTCGGGTCGAGGTCGTGCCCAAGCTCGACGGGCGGAACATGATCATGGTGCTCGCCCCCGACAAGCGAGCCCAGGCCGCCCACGCCGCCATGGTGAAGGAGCAGGAGGCCGAGGCCGCCCACGCGGCGGTCAGCAACGGATCCGCCGCCGGTCCTCAGCCCGCCCCTCCCACCGCCGCTCCCACCGCCCCTCCCACCGCCACTCCCGCTCCCGCTCCCGCATGGACCACCGATGTTCCACCGGCCGACGCCAACACCGAGACCCCACCAGCTGACGCCACCGCCGAGGCCCCCGAGGCCGATCCCGCCGCCTCCTGAGCACTCCCACCCGCCGGCCCGACCGGCTCGACCGAGGACACCTCCATGCCCAAGATGAAGACCCACCGGGGCGCGGCCAAGCGCTTCAAGACCACCGGCCGGGGCAAGCTCATGCGGCTCCAGGCCAACAAGAGCCACATCCTGGAGAAGAAGCCGTCGAAGCGCACCCGCCGCCTCACCGGTGAGGTCGAGGTCGCCAAGGGTGACCGGGACCGCATCAACCGCATGCTCGGCAACCGGTAGCACCAACACCCACGTCCAGATCTCGCCCGTCGGCCGTTCACCTCGCGGCTTCCCTGACGGGCACCGAAGCACAACAGGAGCGACAGCCATGGCCCGCGTCAAGCGATCCGTTGCCAGCAAGAAGCACCGCAAGGCCACCCTCGAGCGCGCCAAGGGCTACTACGGCAACAAGAGCCGTTCGTACCGGGCCGCCAACGAGCAGGTCATGCACTCCCTGCAGTACGCATACCGCGACCGCCGGGCCAAGAAGGGCGAGTTCCGCAAGCTCTGGATCCAGCGCATCAACGCTGCCTGCCGCGAGAACGGCATGTCCTACAGCCGGTTCATCAGCGGTCTTCGGATGGCCCAGGTCGAGGTCGATCGCAAGGTGCTCGCGGATCTGGCCGTCTCGGACCCGCAGGCCTTCGCCGCCCTGGTGAGGGTGGCGGCCGAGGCCGAGCCCGCGGCCTGAGCCGGACCCGTCGACGCCGACCGGCACGGTCATGGCGTCTCCGCGACCTGCTCGCCCTGACCCGACGGACCGCCACGCGACCGTCGGGTGCGGCGCGCCCCCGGCGCCTCTGTCGCCCCGCAACGCCCGGGTCGTGCGGCTGGGCCGCCTGGCCCGCCAGCGCCGGGCGCGGGCCGAGGAGGGTGCCTTCGTCATCGACGGTCCGACGCTGCTGGTCGAGGCGGTGAGATCCGGGCTCGTGGTCGAGGACGTCTACGTCGACCCCGACGCGCTCGACCGGCCCGAGATCGACCGGGCCGTGGCGCAGGCCGTGGCCGGGGGGGCCTCGGCCTGGGCGGTCAGCGGCGGGCTGAAGGGCCACGTCGAGGTCGCCACCCCCAACGGCGTGGCCGCGGTGGCCCGCATCCCGTCCCCGGCGGCCGAGGTCGCGGGCGGGAGTGCCGCGCTCCACGTCGTACTGGTGGGGGTGACCGATCCGGGCAACGCCGGCACCCTGCTGCGCACCGCGGAGGCCGTGGGCGCCTCGTCGGTGCTGCTCACCGACGGATCCGTCGACCCGTGGGCGCCCAAGGTCGTGCGGGCCTCGGCCGGTTCAGTGCTCCGCGTGCCGGTCCGCACCGGCGTCGCGGGCGGCGTGCTGCGGGGCCTCGGCGCCGCCGGGGTCACCCGGGTGGGGGCGGCGGGGGAGCGGGGCACGCCGCCCGACGCGGTCGACCTGACCGGCCCGGTGGCGCTGGTGCTCGGCGGTGAGGCCCACGGCCTGCCGGACGAGATCGAGGCGTGGGTCGACACGTGGGTGTCGCTGCCGATGAGAGGGCAGGTGGAGTCGCTCAACGTCGCCGTCGCCGGCTCGGTGCTGGCCTTCGAGGTGGTCCGCCAGCGCGCCGCCGCCCAGGGGGAGCGATGAGAGCACCGGACCCGTCCTCGGGTGCGGGTCCGTCCGATCCGATCGACGGCGAGGACCCGTCGGATCCGATCGACGATGGTGACGTGGTCGACGGTGATGACGAGCCGCTCAACGCCGTGGAGCTCATCGCCACGGTGAGCCACGAGCTGCGCAGCCCCCTCACCTCGATCAAGGGCTTCACCAGCCTGCTCATCTCGCGTTGGGACGGCATCGCCGATGACCGCAAGCTCGAGCTGCTCGAGCAGATCCGCCTCGACGCCGACCGGGTGACGCGCATGCTCACCGAGCTGCTCGATGTCTCCCGCCTCGAGACGGGCCGGCTCCACCTGCGGGTGCGGCCGCTCGACGTCGCTGCGCTCACCCACTCGGTGGTCGAGAAGGTCGCCCTGCACGAGCCCGATCTCGACGCCGCGATCGCCTTCCCGGCCGACTTCCCCGAGGTCACCGCCGATCCCGACAAGGTCGAGCAGGTGCTCACCAACCTGGTCGAGAACGCCGCCAAGTACGCGAACCCCCTGGGCCTGCGCATCGAAGGGACGGTTGTCGGCGACGGGGTGGCGGTGGCGGTGTCGGACAGGGGCCAGGGCATCCCCGAGGTCGACCTGCCCCGGGTGTTCGAGCGGTTCTTCCGCCGCGATGAGGGCCGCCCCACCGGCACCGGCCTCGGCCTCTGGATCAGCAGAGGCCTGGTCGAAGCGCACGGCGGGCACCTGACGGCAACCTCGGTCGAGGGCGAGGGCAGCACCTTCCGCTTCACCCTCCCGCTCGTCCCGCCGTCGGCGCCACCGGCGGCGTCGTAGCTCGCTCCTGCTAGGGCGCCACCGTCCCGGGGGAACCGACTTGTCGGGGGCGTGGGAGGCTTGGCAGGGTGAGGCGTCCATGAGCACCTCGGTCATCGCCGACATCGAGCGCATCGAATCGGCGGCGGTCGATCGCCTTCGTGCCGCGCCGGACCTCGACCGACTGCGGGAGCTCGAGACCGAGCTCACCGGCAAGCAGTCAGAGCTCTCGGGGGCGAAGCGCGCCCTCGGCGGTCTCGGGCCCGACGAGCGGCGCGAGGCCGGCCTGGCCCTGAACCGGGTCCGTGCTGCGGTGTCCGAGGCCGCCGACGGCCGCCGGGCCGAGCTCGAGGCCGCGGCCCGCGCCACCCGGGTGGCGGCCGAGCGCCTCGACCTGACCGAGGTCCGCGCCGAGCGGAGCGCCGGTCACCTGCACCTGGTGACCCAGACCATGGAGGAGCTCGAGGACGTCTTCGTCGGCATGGGCTTCGAGGTGGCCGAGGGCCCCGAGGTCGAAGACGACTGGCACAACTTCACCGGCCTCAACCTCCCCGCCTTCCACCCCGCCCGCGACATGCAGGACACCTTCTTCGTCGACCGGGGCGAGCCCGGTGACGTGGTGCTGCGGACCCACACCTCGCCGGTGCAGCTGCGGGTGATGGCCGAGCAGGGGCCGCCCATCTACGTCGTGATACCCGGCCGGGTGCACCGCAACGAGGCGCGCGACGCCACCCACCTGGCCACGTTCCACCAGATCGAGGCGCTCGTCGTCGACCGGGGCATCACCTTCGGGCACCTGGCCGGCACCATCGAGGCCTTCACCCGGGCCTACTTCGGGGCCGGGTTCTCGTCGCGCCTGCGGCCGTCGTACTTCCCGTTCACCGAGCCCTCGGCCGAGTTCGACATCCAGCGGCCCGACGGCAGCTGGCTGGAGCTGGGCGGCTGCGGGATGGTGCACCCCAACGTGCTGCGCAACGGGGGCATCGACCCCGAGCAGTTCACGGGCTTCGCCTTCGGCTTCGGCATCGACCGCCTGGCCCTGACCCGCCACGGGGTGGCCGACCTGCGCGAGATCCTCTCGGTCGACGTCCGGTTCCTGGAGCAGTTCTGATGCGGGCGACGGTTCTGTCCATCGATGTCGGGGCGCGGCCCCGATGAAGGTCCTCTACTCCTGGCTGCGCGAGATGGCGCCCTTCGACCACGCCCCCGACGTGGTGAGCGACGCCTTCAACGACCTGGGCACCCCGGTCGACGCCGTCACGCGCCTGGGCGAGGGCCTGACCGGCATCGTCGTGGCCCGGGTGCTGGCCCTGCGCTCCCACCCGAAGGCCGACCGCATCGGGCTGGTCGACGTCGATGCGGGCGACGGCGAGGCGTTGCAGATCGCGTGCGGCGCGTTCAACATGGCCGAGGGCGACCTGGTCCCCCTCGCCACGCTCGGCACGACGATGCCCGGCGGCATGGAGATCGCCCGGCGTCAGATGCGCGGCGAGTGGTCGAACGGGATGCTCTGCTCGTCGGCCGAGCTGGGCCTCGGCTCCGACCACGCCGGCATCCGGGTGCTGCCCGCCGGTCTGGTGCCGGGCACGCCGGTCGCCGACGCGCTGGGCGTCGCGCCCGACGTGCTGTGGGACCTCGAGGTCAACGCCAACCGGCCCGACGCCCTCAGCGTGGCCGGCCTGGCCCGCGATCTGGCCGCCCGCCTGGGCGTGCCCTTCACGCTGGCTCGACCCGAGGTCACCACCGCCGGCGCCCCGGCGGCCGACGCCCTGACCGTGGAGATCCTCGACCCCGACCTCTGCGGGCGCTTCGGGACGTGGCTGCTCCGCGGTCTCGACCCCACGGCGACGTCACCGGAGTGGATGCAGCAGCGGCTGGTGCACCTGGGCATGCGGCCCATCAGCGCCCTGGTCGACATCTCGAACTACGTCATGCTCGAGCTGGGTCAGCCCAACCATCCCTACGACCTCGCCGGCGTGCCCGGGGCCGGATTCCGCATCCGGCGGGCCCGGGAGACCGACAGCCTCCGGACCCTCGACGGCGTCGAGCGCACGTTCGCGCCCGACGACCTGCTGATCTGCGGCGGCGACGACGTGGCCCTCGGCATCGCCGGCGTGATGGGCGGCGCGGCGGCCGAGATCTCCCCGACCACCACCGACGTGGCCCTGGAGATGGCCTGGTTCCGGCCCGAGGCCGTCGGTCGCACCGGGCGACGCCTGGGTCTGCGCACCGAGGCCGCGGCCCGCTTCGAGCGCGGCACCGACCCCGAGGTCATCGACCTCGCCGCGGCCCGCTTCGCCGCCCTGGCCGCTCAGATCTGCGGCACCACCCTGGCCCCCGGTGCCGTCGACGAGCGGGGCGACCTCCCCGACCGTGCCCCGGTGCGGGTCCGCACCGCCCGGGTGAACCAGGTGCTCGGCACCGACCTCGACACCCCGGCGATCACCGCACTGCTCGACCCCATCGGGTTCACCTCGACGCCGGTGGAGGACTCTCACGGTGACCTCGACGTGACCATCCCGACGTGGCGCCACGACTCGACCGCCGAGATCGACGTCGTCGAGGAGGTCGCCCGTCACTTCGGCTACGCCCACATCCCCCGCCGCGAGCTGGCCACCTCGCGCCCCGGCCGTCTGAGCCACGCGCAGCGTCGCCGCCGTGAGGTCCGCCGCCTGCTCACCGGGCTCGGGCTCACCGAGGTCATGCCCCTGCCGTTCCTCGCCCCCGACCAGCTCGCAGCCTGCGGCCTTCCGACCACCGGCATCGGGCTGCTCAACTCCCTCGTCGCCGAGGAGTCGGTGCTGCGCCCGACGCTGCTGCCCGGCCTCGTCGGGGCGGTGGCCACCAACGCCACCCGCCGCCGCACCGGCGTGTGCCTCTTCGAGATCGGCCACGTGTTCCTCCCGACCGAGACGCGAGCCGCACCGACGGGTCCCGGCCGCCCCGACCTGCTGCCCGACGAGCGCGAGCACCTCGGCGTCGCCCTCGCCGGGGCGGAGGCACCCGAAGCGGTGCAGGTATGGCTGGCGCTCGCCGCCCGGCTCGGGCTCGACAACGTGGACGTGGCCAACGCCGAGCGGCCCGGCCTCCACCCCACCCGCAGCGCCATCGCCCGGGTCGGGGGCGAGAAGGTCGGCTCGGTCGGCGAGGTCGACCCGGCGGTGCTCGACGCGCTCGGTGTCGGCGAGCGCGTCGCCTGGCTCGAGGTCGACCTGGGCGCGCTGCTGGCGACGGCGGTGGGGGAGCGGACCTACCGTCCCGTGTCGCGGTTCCCCTCCAGCGATGTCGACCTGGCCTTCGAGGTGCCCGGCGACGTGGCGGCCACCGACCTCGAGCGCGCCCTCACGGCTGCCTCGCCGCTCGTATGGTCGGTGCGCCTCTTCGACACGTACCGGGGCCCCGGTGTGGCCGACGGTCGGCGCTCCCTGGCCTACCGGGTGCGGTTCGACTCACCCGAGCGCACCCTCACCGACGCCGAGGTGGCCGACGCCCGCCAGGCCCTCATCGACGCCGTGACCGGCGCCCACCGCGCCACCCTCCGAGGCTGAACCCTCGCTGTCGCACCCCCTCGGTACTGTCACCCGCACTTCCCCTCATTGACACCCACCGTCAAGGAGGACTCTGATGTCTCTCAGCGAGAAGAGCCGCTCATCTCTCTATCTGGGGTTGGGCGCCGTGATCCGCGACGAGGAGGCCATCAGCGAGATGCTCGCCCACTTCCCAGCCCGTGACCTCGACGAGGCCGCCACGAAGGACCACATGCGGGCCGAGTTCGCCCTCTTTGGCCGGCAGATGGCCGACGGCTTCGCGGATGCCGCGAGGGAGCGGGCGGCGTTGGAGCAGCGGATGACTGACGGCTTCGCCCACGCCGCCGCGGAGCGGGCGGCGTTGGAGACGCGACTGCTCGACGCCGTGGCGGCCTCGGCGGGTGAGATGCGCCGGTGGTTCCTAGGCCTCATGGTGTTGATGGTCACCCTGGCGGGCGTCGTGGTGGCCCTCATCGGCGTGGTGTCGGCCCCGGGCTGACGGTCGGGCGGTGGCGGGTCGTTCCCCTCATTGCATAGTGATGCGCTGCAACGCATAGGATGTGACCATGGCCAAGGTCGGCATCATCGGGGCATCGGGGTACACGGGCGCCGAGCTGCTGCGCCTGCTCGCCGGTCACCCGGAGCTCGAGGTGGTGGTGGCCACCGGGGACTCTCAGGCCGGTCAGCCCGTCGCCGGGCTCTACCCGAGCCTGACCGGCGCCTACGCCGGACGCACCTTCGACGCCTGGAACCCGGCCACCGTCGACGGTCTCGACATGGTGTTCTGCGCCCTGCCCCACGGCGCCAGCCAGGCCGTCGTCCCCGAGCTGCGGGGGCGGGTGGGCGCGGTGGTCGACCTGGCCGCCGACTTCCGCCTGGCCGACGCCGCGCTCTACCCCGAGTGGTACGGCGAGGCCCACACCGTGCCCGAGCTGCTGACCGAGGCCGTCTACGGCCTGCCCGAGCTGTTCCGCACCGAGGTGGCGGGCGCCTCGCTGATCGCCGGCCCCGGCTGCTACCCGACCGCCGCCGCCCTCGCCCTCGCCCCGCTGCTGCGGGCCGGGCTGGTCGAGCCCACGGGCATCGTGGTCGACGCCGTCAGCGGCCTCTCCGGCGCGGGCCGGCCGCCCAAGGCGACCACCACGTTCTGCGCGGCCGACGGTGATGTCACCGCCTACGGCCTGCTCTGCCACCGCCACACCCCAGAGATCGAGCAGACCCTCACCCGGGTGGCCGGCGCTCCGGCCCAGGTCCTCTTCACGCCCCACCTGGTGCCGATGAGCCGGGGGATGCTCGCCACCTGCTACTCCCGGCCGGTGGCCGGCACCACCGCCGCCGAGGTGGCCGATGCCTTCGCCCAGGCCTACGACGACGAACCCTTCGTCTCGGTGGTGGCCGGGTCTCCCTCCACCAAGGCGACCCAGGGCTCCAACGCGGCGCACGTCTCGGCCGTGCTCGACGAGCGCACCGGCTGGATCGTGTCGCTCTGTGCCCTGGACAACCTGGGCAAGGGTGCCTCGGGCACGGCGGTCCAGTGCGCCAACCTCGTCCTCGGCCTCCCCGAGACCGCCGGCCTCAGCATCGTCGGCGTCTACCCGTGACCGAATGTCGGACCCGCTGCGGCCCCCAGAACGGACCGGGGCCGGAGGGGAAGCGATGAGCGTCACCGCGCCGCAGGGCTTCATCGCCGGCGCGGTCGCCGCGGGCATCAAGGACAGCGGGGAGGCTGACCTGGCCCTCGTGGCCACGGCCGACGGCACGGCCGTCTCCGCTGCGGGGGTGTTCACCGCGAACCTCATGACCGCGGCGCCGGTGCTGGTCTCGCAGGCTCACCTGGGCTCCACCGGCGGACGGGCCGCAGCGGTCGTGCTCAACAGCGGCAACGCCAACGCCGCCACCGGCGCCCTGGGCCGAGCCGACGCCGAGCGCAGCTGCGCGGCGGTGGCCGCCGAGCTGGGCTGCGCCGAGGACGAGGTGCTGGTGGGCTCGACCGGGCTCATCGGCATCCCGCTGCCGATCGAGCCGCTGGTGGCCGGCGTCGGTGACCTGGTGGCCGGGCTGTCGGGCGACGACCAGGGTGGGGCCGCCGCAGCCGAGGCCCTTCGCACCACCGACACCCGCCGCAAGGAGGCCGTTGCCGCCGCCGGCGGGGCGACGGTCGGGGGCATGGCCAAGGGTGCGGCCATGTTGGCGCCCTCGATGGCCACCATGCTCGCCGTGCTCACGACCGACGCCGAGGTCGATCCGGCCACCCTGCACCAGGTCCTGGCCGCCGGGGTGGATGGCAGCTTCAACGCCCTGCTCACCGATGGGTGCACCTCGACCAACGACACCGTGGTGATCCTGGCGTCAGGCCGGGCCGGGCCGGTCGACGAGGCTGACCTGGCCGCCGCCGTCGCGTCGGTGTGCACCTCGCTGGCCGAGCAGATGGCCGACGACGCTGAGGGCGCGACCAAGGTCGTGCGCCTCACCGTGGCCGGCGCGGCATCGGACGCCGAGGCCCGCACCGGTGCTGACCGCATCGCCCGGAGCGCGCTCTGCAAGTGCTCGTGGTACGGGCGCGATCCCTATTGGGGGCGGCTGGCGAGCGAGCTCGGCACCGCCGGCATCGCCTTCGACCAGGAACGCATCGCCGTGGCCTACGGGGGCGTCACCGTGGCCGCCGGCGGGGTCACCGTCGCCCACGACGACGCGGCCGTGGCCGCCCACATGGAGGAGCGGCACCTGGCCATCACCTGCGACCTCGGGCTCGGCCCGGGGACGGCGACGGTGCTCACCAACGACCTGACCCACGCCTACGTCGATGAGAACATGGGCACCAGCTGACCGAGGAGAGGAGGGCGATGTCGAGTGGGCCGGGACCTACGGCGTGACGAGTCGGGTCCGGACACCCCGCCGGGCGGCGGCGGCGAGCAGCGGCGGGTTCTCGTCGGCAGGAGCGAGGCAGATCTCGGCGCCGAGGTGCTCGGCGGTCGCCAGCGCTTCGAGCGAGAGCAGGTCGAGCCGGACACCCTGCTCGAGCAGCTGGGCCATCGGCCACGCGAGCTCACGAAGAGAGGTGAGGCCGACAGCCTCCGGCAACGCGGTGACCGCACGGACGGCCTGGGACCCGAGACCGGCCTCGACGTCGCCCAGTGCCCGGGAGAGGGACCCGGTCACCGTCGAGGTGCTGAGCGCTCGACCGAGGCGGTGGTACCAGAGCCCCGTCGTGGAGATCCGGCCACCGCGATCTCGGAGGTCTGGCGGTTCGTCATCGAGCAGCACCCGCAGAAGGAGGTGGTCGTCGATGACCACATCACCGTCACTCACGCGAGATCGGGCTCGTCATCGGCGGCGCGGCGGGCCAGCTCGGCGTAGCCACCGGCGTCGTCGACGGCACGGCGGAGCAGCGCCCGCAGGCCGCCCCCACCGGCGGGCACGATGACCAGCGCATCGCCCAGGTCGGTGATCTCGACCGATCCGCCCCTGACGAGGTCCCACCGACGGCGAGCGTCGGCGGGTAGTGACATCTGGCCCCGCGCCGAGACGCGGAACTCAGCGATGCTCATCGACCGGATGATACGCCCTGACAAAGCGATCTGACAAGGTCGCCTTGTCGCCTGGGGGGTTC
Source organism: Iamia sp. (assembly GCF_035575815.1). NCBI lineage: Bacteria > Bacillati > Actinomycetota > Acidimicrobiia > Acidimicrobiales > Iamiaceae > Iamia > Iamia sp. Next base: position 235 of record NZ_DATLXO010000105.1, on the reverse strand, counting down.
GTGCAGAGCTAGCCGTCGAGCAGGGGGAGCAGGCGGGTGTGAACCTCGATGAGGTCGTCGGTGCGGCCCTCGTAGGCGCAGTAGGTGAGCGAAGCGAGCAGGATGTGGATCTGACCGGCCCGGATGCGGGCCTCGGCATCGGTCACGTCGACGCCGACCTCGGCCATGTGGGCGACGAGGAGCGGTCGCAGGCCGAGTTGGTCCATCGGCGGGTGCCAGGGCGCGTAGACGTCGA
>NZ_DATLXO010000104.1:0-4638 GCF_035575815.1 Iamia sp. | reverse complement strand
TCGAGCTCGGCCTGGAGGCGCTCGTTGTAGGCGTCGTGGGCCTCGTCCGTGACCTCGAGTGAGCTGCCGGGCGCCTCGCGGACCAATGACGCGAGGGCGCCCATCACGTAGCGGACCTGGCACTCGGCGTGGAAGATCATGCTGCCGCCGTGGGCCAGGTTGGTGCCCGGGCCGTAGAGGCAGAACAGGTTGGGAAACCCAGGCACGGTGATGCCGAGGTGAGCGGTGGGTCGCTCGCCCCACCGCTCGGAGAGCACGACGCCGTCGCGGCCGATGATCTCCATGGGCCACAGGTAGCGGTTGGCGTGGAAGCCGGTGGCCCACACGATCACATCGACGGGGTGGAGCCGCCCGGTGGCGTCGACGATGCCCTCGGGCACGACCTCGGCGACGGGCTCGGTCACCAGCTCAACGTCGTCGCGGGTGAGCGCGCCGAGCCAGCTGCCGTTGTCCTGCAGGGTGCGCTTGCCCAGGCACACGTAGTCGGGCACGACCTTGGCCAACAGCTCGGGGTCGTCGCCGACCTGCTCGGCCATCCACCCCGTGAACACCTCCCGCGCCGCATCGTTGATCTCGCTGACGGCGCGCTCGGGATGCGGGTAGTCGGGGTCGACGCGCATGGCGGGTAGGCCGCCATCGCACGCCGGCCAGAACAGCAGGAACCGGTACCAGCGCCCGTAGAACGGCAGGTGGCGGATGGCCCAGGTGACGCCCGGCCCGACGGCGTCGTGGTAGTGCGGGTTGGGGAACATCCACGGCGCGGAGCGCTGGAACACGGTGACGTGCCCGGCTTCGGGGGCGATGGTGGGCACGATCTGGAAGGCGCTGGCCCCGGTGCCGACCACCGCGACCCGCTTCCCGGTCAGATCGGTGCCGTCGACCCACTGGGCCGAGTGCATGGCCACCCCGGCGAAGGACTCGCGTCCCGGGACGTCGGGCACCTTGGGCCGGTTGAGCTGGCCCACGGCGCTGATGACCGCCGCAGCATCGAGCACGTCCTCGGCGCCCGCCGCGCTCCGCACCGTCACCGACCAGCGGCCGGTGGCGTCGTCCCACCGGGCGCCCGTGACCTCGGTAGCGAAGCGGATGTGGTCGGCCACGTCGTGGTCCGCCGCGCAGCGCTCGAAGTAGCCCTGGAGCTCGGGCTGCTGGGCGAAGAACTCGGTCCAGGCGTCGTCGGGCGCGAAGGAGTAGCAGTAGAAGTGGTTGCCCACGTCGACCCGACACCCCGGGTAGCGGTTCTCGTGCCAGGTGCCGCCGACGCGCTGGTTCTTCTCGATGATCGTGTACGGGATGCCGGCCTGGCCGAGGCGGATGCCGGCGAGGATCCCCGACATTCCCGCCCCCACGACCACGACGGGGAAGGCGGAGCGGGCCGACGCGGTGGCGTCGCCGCCCCAGTCGGTGTCGCGGGCATCGGCGCCGTCGAGCTCGAGCTCCTCGAGCAGCAGGGGGACGTACTCCCCGGGCACCTCGGTGGCGACGAGGAACGCCATCATCTCGTGCACCAGCTCCGGCCCCGGCGGTGGGGGCAGCACGCATCCGCCGTCGCGGTAGGCGGCGATGGCCTCCAGGGCCTGGGTCTGCACCGCCGCCTGGTCCTCGGGGCTCATGAAGCCCTGCACCTCGTTGAGGTAGATGCCCACCGGGCGGAGCGGGCCGCGGATCCACGCCGGGTCACCGGTCATGTGCACCACCGACAGGAGCAACGTGGGCACGCTGACGTCGGCGAGGTGGCGAGCGATGGTGACGTCGTCGTCGGTGATGGGGAGCCCGGCGTGGCGGCTGCCGACGTCCTGGCCGGCCGTCGGATCAGGCACGGGCATCGACCCCCAGGCGCACCGGCACCCGCTTGTAGCTGTTGTTGAGGTTCGACCGCAGCCGCACCGGGTCACCGGTCAGCTCGATGGTGGCGAAGGCGGCCAGCAGCTCCTCGAAGAACACCCGCCCCTCCAGTCGGGCCAGGTGCACGCCGAGGCAGAAGTGCTCGGCGATGCCGAAGCTCAGGTGCGGGTTCGGGTGGCGACCGATGTCGAAGCGTTGGGCGTCGGCGAACACGGCGTCGTCGCGGTTGGCCGCGGTGTAGTACATCGCCACCTTGTCGCCCGCCGCGATGGGCACGCCGTGGAGCTCGGTGTCCGCGGTGGCCGTGCGGCGGAAGTAGTGCAGCGGGTTGGCCCACCGCAGGATCTCCTCGACCGCGCCGCCCATGAGCGAGGGGTCGGCCCGCAGCGCGGCGAGCTGGTCGGGGTGCTCGAGCAGGGCCAGCAGCCCCGATGAGAGCATGGTCTTGGTGGTGTCGTTGCCGGCGGTGACGAGCTGGACGAAGAAGCTGCCGAAGTCGACGTCGCTCATGGGCTCGCCGCCGAAGTCGCCCTCGAGGATCAAGGTGGTGAGGTCCTCCCGGGGTGGCTGGGACCTCCGCTCGCCGGCGAACGCGATGGCGTACATGGCCATCTCGATCGACGACGAGCTGATGTCCTCGCCGGCGACCTCCGGGTCCTGGCTGGCGGTCTGGCGCTCGGCCAGCCGGTGGAGCAGGGCCCAGTCGTCGACGGGCAGCCCCATCAGCCGTCCCATCACCTGGGTGGGCAGGTGGGCGGTCACGTCGTGGACGAGCTCGACCTCGCCGGCCTCGGCGGCGTCGGCCATCAGCGACCGGCAGATGCCGCGGATCTGGTCCTCGAGGCCGCCGATGACCGTGGCCTTGAACGTCTCGGCCAGCGGCTTGCGGTGCGTCACGTGCCGGGGCGGGTCCATGGCCAGGAGCATGTGGCGCATCATCTCGAGGTTCTCGGGGGCCAGGTCCTCGAGCACCACGCCGCCCTCGCTCGCCGAGAACAGCACCGGCTCACGGGCGACGGTGACCACGTCCGCGTGGGTGAGCACGGCGTGGAAGCCGGGCTGGCCGTCCACGTCCTCCGACCCCGCCCCTCGCGCGGGCGGGGTCGGCTCCGCCGAGGACCGTCCCATCGGCTGCCAGGCCACCGGGGTGGTGCGGCGGAGCTCGGCGAGCGCCTCGTGGGGCACACCGTCGGCGAAGGTCGCGGGGTCGACCAGGGCGAGGGGGGAGCTCGGCACGGCGCGAGTGTGGCCCATGACTGGACAGGTGTCCACCGAGGGGTTGCCGGTGGGGCAGACTGCGCCGGTCCCACCCCTCGCGCCATTAGCCACCATGCAGGATCTCGTCGGCAAGGTCGCCGTCGTCACCGGTGCCGGCAGCGGCATCGGCCGGGCACCGGCGCTGCGCCTGACGGCCGAGGGGATGCGCGTCGCCCTGGCCGACGTCGACACCGGGGCGTTGGGCGACACCGGACGCTTGCTGGTCGACGCCGGGATCGACCCCGGTGACGTGCTGGCCCAGCCGACCGAGGTGACCAGCGAGGTCGAGGTCGCGGCCCTCGCGGATCGGGTGTTCGGCGAGTAGTGCCGGGTCGACCTGCTGTGCAACAACGCCGGGGTGTTCGTGGGCGGCTTCCTGTGGGAGCGGCCCGCCGCCGACCTCGAGTTCGTGCTCGGGGTCAACGTGTGGGGGATCCTCCACGGCATCCGGGCCTTCGTCCCCCGCATGATGGCCCAGGGCACCGAGGGCCACATCGTGAACACCGCCTCGATCGCCGGCCTGCTGGGCACGCCCTACGCCGGGCCCTACAGCATCTCGAAGTTCGCGGCCTTCGCCGCCACCGAGGCCCTGACGTCGGACCTCGCGGCGATCGGGTCGCGGCTGAAGGTGACGGCGTTGTGTCCGGGCGTCGTGGCCACGGCCATCGCCACCGGCTCCGAGGGGCACCGTCCGCCGCAGCTGGCTACCGAGGCGACCGCGGACCAGACCCTGGTGACCGAGATGCTCGCCGACATCACCGCCGAGGGCATCGACCCCGCGGAGGTGGCCCGCATGGTGGTCGACGCCGTGCGGGCCGAGCAGTTCCTGCTGCTCACCCACCCGCACTACGCCGACGCGCGGGGCGAGCGGGCGGCCCGGCTGGCGACCGGCGCGCTCCCCGAGGGCGGCGACTTCACCTGAGCGACCTCACCTGAGGGCGGCGACTTCACCTGAGCGACCTCACCTGAGGGTCGGCCCCGGGGCCGGAGCTTCCTCTGGTCGCGCGCTAGTCGAGGAGCTCGTCGAGAGCCCGCTGCTCGGCGTCGGTCCAGCGCTCGACGAGCCGTCGCACCTCATCGACCTCGTCGTCGTCCAGGTGCTCGGTGCCCTCGGGAGTGATGCGGCACACGTCGATGTCGCCGCCCACGCTGGGCGAGGTGCGGGCCAGCGCGTCGAGGGTCCGCACCGAGGCGATCACGCCGTAGGCGACCTCGCGCTCGGTCATGTTGAAGTGGGCGAGGAGGGCGCCCGCCTGCTGGGCCATCGCCGCACCGCTGCCGATGGCGTGGAAGCCGATGTCCTCGTAGTGGCTGACCATGGCGTTCGGGTTGATCTCGACCACGAAGGGCCTGTCGTTGGAGTAGCCCGCGGCGAGGACGTAGGCCGAGGGCGTGCCCGCGGTCTCCTCGCCGGGCACCCTCTCGATGAAGTTGTCGTAGTGGTGCCGGAGCACGGGCAGGACCCGCTCCTGGATCTCGCGCCCGACGTCTTCTCCCTCGAGGATCGCGCCCGACGAGGAGCTGAAGATCCGCTCG
>NZ_DATLXO010000103.1:0-5844 GCF_035575815.1 Iamia sp. | reverse complement strand
CCGACGCGGTCAGCGACGAGGACGCCTTCGCCCATCGGGTGGGCCAGCGACTGCGAGCGATCCGCCAAGCGCAGGCCCTGTCGCTCTCCGATGTCGAGGAGCGCTCCGGGGGCCGGTGGAGCGCGTCGGCCGTGGGCGCATACGAGCGGGGCTTCCGCAACCTCAGCCTGCCCCGGCTGAAGGCGCTGGCCGACTTCTACCGGGTGCCGGTCAGCGTCCTCATGGGCGAGACCGGTGCGGCCGGGCAGGCCCAGGACCGTCGTAAGCTGGTGCTCAGCCTCGACGCCCTGCGCCAGGTCGATGCCGCCGAGCCGGTGCAGCGCTTCATCGGTTCCATCATTGCGGCCCGGGGTGACTTCAACGGCAAGGTGCTCTCTCTGCGCCACGACGACCTCAAGGCGCTCTGCGTGCTCTGCGGCGGCGACATCCCCACCGGGGTGGCCCAGCTGCGGGCATGGGGTGTGCTGGTGGACGGGCCCGAGGTGGCCCAGCCGGCGCCGGACTTCCGGGCCCGCCCCTCACCCCGCGCCACCGACCGACCTGCCTGACCCCGCACCACCGCGCGCAGTCACGAGCATCCGTCCAGTCCCGTCAGGCGCCGGCAGCAACTGGTAGCCGATCCGGGGGCTGGGGCCCCCGATCTCCGTACCAGTTCGACGGAGTGGCGGGGGCAGTACCGTGCCCGACCGTGGCTCTCGTGGTGCAGAAGTTCGGGGGGACGTCGGTCGCCGACCCCGACCGCATGCGCGAGGTCGCCGACCACGTGGCCCGCACCCGGCGTCGAGGTGACGAGGTCGTGCTGGTGGTCTCGGCCATGGGCAAGGAGACCGACGAGCTGCTCCACCTGGCCAGCCAGGTGTCGAGGGCTCCGGCCGGGCGCGAGATGGACATGTTGATCACCGCCGGTGAGCGCAAGGCCACGGCCCTGGTGAGCATGGCCCTGCACGACCTGGGCGTGGCCGCCGACTCCTTCACCGGGAGCCAGGCCGGGTTCCTGACCGACACCAACCACATGAACGCCAAGATCCTCGAGGTGCGACCCGACCGCCTGCGCCAGGCCTTGAACGGTGGCCGGGTGCCGGTCGTGGGTGGTTCCCAGGGCGTGTCGACCGAGCGCAACGTCACGTTCTTCGGCCGGGGCGGCTCGGACACCACCGCTGTGGCCCTGGCCCACGCCCTCGGCGGCGTGTGCGAGCTCTACACCGACGTGTCGGGGGTCTTCACCACCGACCCCCGGGTGGTGCCCCTGGCGCGGAAGCTGGCCCGGGTCAGCTTCGACGAGATGCTCGAGCTGTGCGCGTGCGGCTGCCCGAAGCCGGCCATGCGCGCCGTGGAGTACGCCCGGACCCACAAGGTGCCGCTGCACGTTCGCTCGGCGTTCACGTGGGAGCCCGGGACCTGGATCGACGAGGAGGACCCCATGATGGAGCAAGCCATGATCTCGGGCGTCGTGGGCGACGCCTCAGAGGCCAAGATCACCCTCACGAACCTTCCGGACCGCCCCGGCATCGCGGGCCGGCTGTTCCGCGGCCTGGCCGCCCGGGACGTCAACGTGGACATGATCGTGCAGAACGTGTCCGAGGGTGGAGCGACCGACATCTCCTTCACCCTGCCCAAGGACGACCTGCCGGCGGGCCGGGAGGTCAGCGATGCTCTCGCGGCGGAGATCGGGGCCGACCGCGTCACCTCCGACGACGGCATCGGCCGGGTGAGCCTCGTCGGTGCGGGGATGAAGTCGCACCCGGGCGTGGCGGCCACGGTGTTCGAGACCCTCGCCGCCAACGACATCAACATCGAGATGATCTCGACCTCGGCCATCCGCATCTCGTGCATCGTGCGCGAGGCCGACCTCGACCGGGCCGTCATCGTGTTGCACTCCGCCTTCGGCCTCGATGCGTCCCTCGCGGGAGGCACCCGGTAGGGCGGCCGTCGGTGGTGCACCATGGGCCACGCGGCGGGTAGCCGTGGCCCGGACACGTCGCGTCACGCCGCCTTGCGGAGCGTCGCACCGGCCGCCCAACACGGAAAGGCGCGGCCGCCAGCCGTCGGGGTGCCGGTAGCCTCGTGATCATGAGGATCGCGATCGTGGGAGCCACCGGGCAGGTCGGCGGTGTGATGCGCAACGTTCTCGACCAGCGCGCGTTCCCGGCGGATGAGGTGCGGTTCCTCGCGTCGGCCCGTTCGGCGGGCACCACGCTGCCGTGGCAAGGCACCGAGATCACCGTCGAGGACGTCGCCCACGCGGATCTCTCCGGTCTCGACATCGTGCTCATGTCGGCCGGCGCCACCGCCTCTCGCGCCACGGCCGAGGCCATCGCCGCCTCCGGTCCGGTCGTGATCGACAACTCCTCGGCCTGGCGGCTGCACCCCGATGTCCCGCTCGTCGTGTCCGAGGTGAACCCCGAGGCGGCCGCGGTGCGACCCAAGGGCATCATCGCCAACCCCAACTGCACCACGATGGCGGCCATGCCGGCGCTGGCGCCGCTGCACCGCGCCGCCGGGCTCGAGTCCCTGGTGATCTCCACGTACCAGGCCGTCTCCGGGGGCGGCCTCGCCGGTGTTGAGGAGCTGGCCTCCCAGGTCGACGCAGCCGGAGCCAAGGCGGCCGAGCTCACGCACGACGGTGCCGCGGTGGCCTTCCCCGAGCCCTCCAAGTTCCCGACCACGATCGCCTTCAACGTGGTGCCCCAGGCCGGCAGCTACGTCGACGACGGACTCGACGAGACCGACGAGGACCAGAAGCTGCGCTTCGAGAGCCGCAAGATCCTGGGGTTGCCCGGTCTCCTGGTGTCGGGCCTGTGCGTGCGGGTGCCGGTCTTCACCGGCCACTCGCTGTCGATCAACGCCCGCTTCGCTCGGGCGCTGGGTCCGGCGGAGGCCATCGAGCTGCTCGCTGCGGCGCCGGGCGTCGCGCTCCACGATCTCCCCACCCCGCTGCTCGTCGCCGGTGCGGACCCGACGTATGTGGGCCGCATCCGGGTCGACGAGACGGTGCCCGACGGCCGGGGCCTCGCCCTCTTCGTCTCCAGCGACAACCTCCGTAAGGGCGCGGCGCTCAACGCGGTGCAGATCGCCGAGCTGGTCACCGCCGGCGGCTGAGACCGTCCGGCGGCGACCCACCCGGTGGTGTCCGTCAGCCGAAGATGCGGCTGAGGATGCCGTTGCAGTGGGGCTCAGCCTTCGACCCGGCGCCGCAACGGGTGATCCGGCGGGGTCTCGACCAGCACCACGCGCACCCCGTCGGGATCCGACAACCAGCACTCGACGAGTCCCCACGGCATCCGCTGGGCCGGGGCGTCGATGACCACGTCGTGAGCCAGGAGGCGCGCCTCCTCGGCTCGCACGTCGGCCACCTGCAGCCACACGATGGCATCGTGGGCGGCGGGGCCGGCGGCGTCGCCCGAGGTGAGCTCCACGAACCCGCCGCCGGCGAAGAGCACCACCCCGGCGACCTCACCACCCGAGCCGTACTCGCGAGCCACGGTGAGCCCGAGCACGTCTTCCCAGAACTGCCGGGACCGGGCGAGGTCACCGCAGCGGAAGATGGTCCGCATCGACAAGACGTCCATGCCCCGATCCTGGCCCGGATCCGGCTCGACCGTGGTCCGTCGTGCGAGTGGACGGTGACGGCCCCGTCCAACCCGACCCCGTCCCCGGATCGTCAGTAGGGTCGCCGGTGCATGAGCCGCCGGCCCGCCGTCCGCCTCGCCCACCTCGCGGCGCCGATCGTGCTCGTGGGCCTCGCCGGCTGCTCGGTGCCGTCGTTCGGGATGCCCGACCCGATCACCGAGCAGGGCGGGGTGGTCGAGCGCCTCTACTCGCCGGTGGTGGCCACCGCGCTGGTGGTTGGCGCCGTCGTGTGGGGGCTGACCTTCTGGTCGGTGGTCCGCTACCGGCGCCGCAACGACACACTCCCCACCCAGGTGGCCGAGCACATCCCGATCGAGATCGTCTACACCGTCGTGCCGATCATCATCGTGGTGATCCTCTTCATCGTCGGCTCCGCCGCCCTCACCGACATCGAGGAGAAGACCGAGGACCCCGATGTCACCGTTGCGGTCCAGGGCTTCCAGTGGTCGTGGCAGTTCACCTACGACAACGAGGACGTGGTGGTGTCGGGCGACGGCGCCGGCACGCAGGGCCCGGAGCTGGTGCTGCCGGTCGACCGGACCGTCCGCCTCGAGCTGGTGACCGAGGATGTCAACCACTCGTTCTGGGTGCCCCGCTTCCTCTCCAAGCGCGACCTCATCCCCGGTGTCGACAACGAGGTCGACGTGACCCCCACCGAGGAGGGCACCTACGTGGGGCGCTGCGCCGAGTTCTGCGGCCTCGACCACTGGCGGATGAAGTTCTCGGTGCGGATCGTCAGCGCCGAGGAGTTCGACCGCTGGGTGGCCGACAACGCCGGCGACGACCAGGCCGCGTCCCCCGCGGACGAGGCGCCGGGCGATGAGGGGGAGGCGGGCGGCGGATGACCGCGATCGACGACCCGCAGGTGGTGGCGACGACCCCTGAGGAATCCGAGCCCGCCCGGCCGCCGTCGTCGGTGCGGGGACGGGGGCTGCTGGGGCTGGTCACCAGCACCGACCACAAGGTCATCGGGCTGGCCTACATCGTGACCGCCCTCGGCTTCTTCCTCCTGGGCGGCGCCCTCGCCAGCGTGGTGCGCGTCGAGCTCTACTCGCCGGGCACCCAGCTGGTGGAGCCCGGCGCCTACAACCAGGTCTTCACCATGCACGGCAGCACGATGATCTACCTGTTCATCGTGCCCATGGCCTTCGGCCTGGCCAACTACCTCGTGCCCCTGCAGATCGGGGCCAAGGAGATGGCGTTCCCCCGGCTGAACGCCCTCGGCTACTGGTTGTTCCTCTTCGGCGGCCTCACCATGGTGTCGGGCTTCCTCACCGCCGATGGGCCCGCCGCCTTCGGCTGGACGGCCACCGCCCCGCTGTCCGAGGCGATCCGCAGTCCCGCCATCGGCCACGACCTGTGGCTGCTCGCCGTGGTGCTCACCGGCACCGGCACCATCACCGCCGCGGTCAACGTGATCGCCACGGTGCTGGCCATGCGGGCTCCCGGCATGTCGATGTTCCGCATGCCGATCTTCACCTGGAACATGCTGGTGACCAGCGTGCTGGTGCTGATCGCCTTCCCGGTGCTCACCTCGGCGTGCGTGATGATGCTCGCTGATCGCCAGCTCGACGCCCAGATCTTCGCCCTCGACGGCGGTGGGCAGCCGATCCTGTGGCAGCACCTCTTCTGGTTCTTCGGGCATCCCGAGGTCTACATCGCCGCCCTGCCGTTCTTCGGCATCATCACCGAGGTCCTGGCCGCGTTCTCGTCGCGACCCGTGTTCGGCTACCGGGGCCTGGTGTTGGCCACGTTCTCCATCGCCTCGCTGTCGGTCGGGGTGTGGGCGCACCACATGTTCACCACCGGCGACGTGGCCACCGGGTACTTCTCGGCCTTGTCGCTGCTCATCGCCGTGCCCACCGGGGTCAAGTTCTTCAACTGGATCGGCACCATGTGGGGCGGACGCCTGACGTTCCCGACGCCCATGCTCTTCGCCATCGGCTTCCTGCTCCTGTTCCTCCTCGGCGGGCTGACCGGGGTGATCCTCGCCCTGCCGGCGCTCGACTTCCAGCTCCACGACTCGTACTTCGTGGTGGCCCACATGCACTACGTCATGTTCGGTGGCTCGGCGTTCGCCATGTACGCCGGGCTCTACTACTGGTTCCCCAAGGCCACCGGCCGTTTGCTCCACGAGGGGTGGGGGCGGCTGCACTTCGCCATGACCTTCGTCGGGTTCAACACGACGTTCCTCGTCCAGCACGTGCTGGGCGC